>CAZEVB010000054.1:0-5981 GCA_964515835.1 uncultured archaeon
TCCCGAATTCTTTTATCAGCCCGTAATAAAGCGGGTTCTGTTCTTTCCTTATCACTTGTAATCTTCCCGAGCCATCGACATGGGTGACTGCTGGAATGAGTTTTCTTTTTTCTTTTCTTATTGGGTAAACCATGAGCATGTAGTCTGCAGGGGATGGAATAGGTTTATCACAAACAAACCATTTGTCAGTGTCCTCCAGTGGTATGACTGGTGCAAAGGGCCTGAACTTTTCCCTGTGTTTTACTTTAAGGTTAAGGATGTCCTGCATTTTCGGGTTGCATGGGTTGGAAAGAATTGACCTTGCTCCGAGTGCTCTTGGTCCCCACTCCATTCTTCCTTGGAACCAGCCGATTACATTGTCTTTAAGGATTAACTTTGCAACTTTCTTTTTCAGTTCCTCATCTGACTTGAATTCAGAGTACTTTATTTTACTCTTGTCAAGGAATTTCTTGATTTCTTTGTTTGAATAACCAGGGCCTAAAAATGCTGAGTCAAATACATAGTTCCTTTCCTTGTTCATTATTGAGTTGTAATAATAAACTGCTGCCCCCAAGCTTGCTCCTGCATCGCCTGCTGCCGGCTGAATAAAGATATTTTTAAATGGGGTGTTAAAAAGGATTTTTCCGTTTGCAACACTGTTCAGGGCAACTCCCCCCGCCATACATAGATTATCTGTTTTGGTTATCTCATGCAAATGGTTTAGTATAGCGAATAATGTTTCTTCAGTAATCTTTTGCAGGGACGCAGCAATATCCTTGTGTTTCTGGTTTACTTCTTCCCCAGATTTCCTTCCAGGACCAAAAAGCTGGGCAAATTTCTTTGACGGCATTGATTTTTTGTGAAGATAGTCAAAGTATTGCATGTCAAGTGCAAAACTTCCGTCCTTTTTTATTTTGATTATTTCTCTGAATTTGTCAACATAAGTTGGTTTCCCGTAAGGGGCCAGACCCATGACTTTGTATTCTGAGTTGTTAACCTTAAACCCGAGATATGCTGTTACAGCACTGTATAACAAACCAAGGGAATGGGGAAAGTGCGTTTCTTTCAGGACTTCCAGTTCATTGTCTTTTCCGCAGGCCAGACTTGTTGTAGCATATTCTCCCACACCATCAATAGTCAGGATTGCTGCTTCTTTGAAAGGAGAAACCAAGAAGCATGATGCAGCATGTGCTAGGTGGTGCTCCACATAAAAGATTTTTCCGTTATAACCCATTTTTTTGATGATTGAAGGGACAGCAAGTTTTTCTGTGATCCAGCTTGGCATAGACTCAACAAACACGCCGAAAGAGCGCGGGAATGTCTCAATAAACTGGGCCATTAGTCTTTCAAACTTCAGGAATGGTTTTTCATAAAAAACCACTGCATCTAGTTCGTCAAGAGAAATTTTTCCTTCCTGCAAACAGTATTTTATGGCGCCGTGTGGAAAACTTAGGTCATGTTTTTGCCTGGAGAATCTTTCTTCTTGTGTAGCGGCAACAATTTTGCCGTCTTTAAGCAGAGATGCTGCAGAGTCATGGTAAAACGCTGAAATTCCAAGTACATTCATAAAAATTCCTCAAAACATTTCTTCGAAGTTGTCAGATTTCTTTTGTTTAGCTACCCAATAACTTTTCTTATCTGAAGAGACATCCAAAAACGTTTTTCTAAAAATTCGGGAAGCAATCCATACAAAGCCCACTCCCAGAATATATGTTATGGATAATGAGATTTTCGAGACCACGCTGTTGATTACTCCTGCAAAATTGTGCATCCCTTTTTGGTATGATTCAATTACGATGTTGTTAGGGATTATTTTTGGGGCCACTATAAGCAGAATTAAGTTAAGGATAACAAAAACTGTTATGTAAATGAGATTCTCGTAAAGGTTATGGAAATATAGAACTGAAAGTGCCACATAACTCAGGAAACACAGTCCTATCAGGAAGGCAAGATTTTCAAGCCACTTGATTTCTTTTTTCTTTTTATCGAACAACATTTTTATCAGTATTAAGAAACTTAAGATGTCTATAACCTAAAAATGGACAGATAACTTTTTAAGTTCTTTTAGGCATGTTCTGTCATGTCTCAATTACAGGTAATAAAATCCATGCTAAGGTTTCTTTGGAAAAAGAAAGTATGGTGGCTCTTTCCGATAATTGCTATGCTGATAATTGTGACAATCCTAATAATAATCGGCCAAAATAGCGTATTATCGCCGTTTGTTTATGCATTATTTTAATGATAAACCATGTCTAAAATTACTGGCCTTAAGAATAGTTTGCTAGATCGCAAAAGAATAAAGGGACTTTTTATTAATCTTGGGCTTACACTTGTATCTCTCCTTATTTTCATGGCCTTGTTTGAGGTTTTTCTTAGGGTCACTGATGTAACAATCGGGACTGTGCCGCGGTGTGAATACACTTCTGCAGAGTTAGTGCCCTACAAGAATGCGCCTGACATTAATGAAATTTATGCAATTCCTGAATATGAAGTTCGTTATGTTACAAACTCGCTTGGTTTCCGTGATAGTGAACTCGCTGATAACCCAAACTATCGAATTGTGGGTGTAGGTGATTCAATGACTTTTGGTTCCGGTGTCGGTAATGATGAAACTTACCTGAATGTAGCTGAAAGTGAAATAGGCAACGGAATTGAGATAATAAATGCTGGTGTCGGAGGATTCAACAGCAAGGACTGCTTAAACATTCTTAAAGAAATAGAGGGAGATTTTGATTATGACATGATTATTTTTGCACTTTTCCTGGATAATGATATAATTCAGAACCTGACTGACAACGACAGGATAGTTGATGAGTCCACTAAGTGCCTTTATCCTCCAAAAAAAAAGCAGTATACTTTCAGGGAATTCCTTTACCAGAATTTCTATGTAGTTAGGTTTTTTTCAAAGGCTAGGCAGATACCTGCAATAAATCAACTGGTGATTGATATAGGCCTTGGTTCTAAAGGAGAGAACAACCCGCGGTTTAACCTGCTGAGAAAAGAAAAAGATGCTGCTTCCTTGGATGCTATAGAAAAAACAGAAGCCGTGCTGCGGGATGTTAAAGAGTATGCGCTCGTGAATGAGAAGGACCTTATTGTCATTTTAATTCCAAGTAAGTACCAGATTCATGATGAATTATTTTTAGAGGAAGTTGAAAAATATCTTGCTAATCCGGATGAAGTCAATAACCTTGAAATGAATGAAGTTCTAACAGCTTTTTTAGAGTCAAATGATATTGATTATTTTGACCCGACTAGTACCCTGAGAGAGTATGCCGCCAATAATGACAGCATAATGCTTTATTATGAGAAGGATAGTCATTGGACTCCTTTGGGTCAGGAGATTGCAGGAAAAGCCCTTGCCCAAAAACTAGTGCAGAGTCAGTACTTGCCTTTCGATTAAACAATTCAGTTATTTAATCAGTTTCTTGTATGAGGCTGTATGTGCCTCTATTTTTGTTTTCCCTAATTTTGAGAATCTGTCAACATTCACTTCGGGTTCAATGACAACAATATCTTTGTATATTATGGGTTTTTTGTGGATGAATTTTGTTGTTAGGGGGAAGTCAGAGAAAACAGCAGTACTCGTATTAATCATCGTGTTGCCTTATTAAAAGTAAATTTGGTATACTAAAGCTCTTTTCTTGCGTTCAAAAGGAGTTCGCAAATTTCTCTTACTGCCCCGTTCCCGCCGTTCATCTTGCAGATATAACTTGCTTTTTCTTTTACTTCTTTTTCTGCATCTGCAGGACAGGCGCCTAATCCCGCGGCTTCAATACAGGAGAGATCTGCAGCATCGTTTCCCATGTAACAAACTTCATCTAATTTAATCTTTTTTTCTTTGCAGATTCTCTGTAGTAACAATAACTTGTCTTTTACTCCATAATAGTGGGCTATTGCTAGTTTCTTGCATCTTGCTTCTACAACCTTGTTTGTTTCCAGCGAAATAACAATTGTTTCTATCTCTGATGGGTTAATCAGATTGTATATACCGTAACCATCCGACCTGCTACAGATAATTGATTCTTCCCCGTTCTCGTTAACAATAACTTTGTTGTTAGTCAGAACCCCATCAAAGTCCAATGCAAGTAATTTTATTTTTGAAGCTGTCTTTTTGATGTTCATACCAAACCCTTTAATTATCAGAAACTGCTTTAATAATCTAAACTCATAAGAATATAATAAGATTTTGTTTATATGCTTAATAAGACTGTTAAATAGGTGCATTTATGATAATCTGTGAAATAGGAATGAATCATCTTGGCTCTGGGGATTACGCTGACAAGTACATAGATTCTCTTGTTGTTTCGGGTGCGGATGCAATTACTTTTCAAATTAGGGAAAACTCTTATTATGAAAGAAAAGAACGCGGGCATCTTTCTTTGCCTATGGATTATTACCTTAGAGTAATGAAGAAAATAAAAGAAAAAAAACTTAAGTTTGGCGTTAGCATTTCAGAAATTACTAAGGTTAAGGATTTTAATCTGGAAGAAGTCAATTTTTTTAAGGTTCTTAGCAAAGACATCTCGGATTTTCATCTTCTTGACGAGTTTATTGCTACGGGAAAACCATTGTTTGTCTCGACAGGAACTTCCGATTTGGAAACAATTGAAAAAACAGTTAACTACCTAAAAGACAAGGGTGTAACCCCCTCTTATTCACACTTCTTTAACCTACGAGATCGAACAAGTGAACCTCAAGGCAATAAGTGTTTTGAGAGAAAAGTTCTCTTTACCTGTTGCATTCGGCAATCACTCAAAGAACCTTAATGTTATTTTTGCTTCTCTGGCATTTGAACCGTCAGACATCTTCTTTTATGTAAAAGGGGACAAAGAAGGCACATATCCTGACGATGCTCACAGTGTGCCCCTCAACAACTGCAAGATTTTTATAAATGACCTCCATGAAGTTAATGCTGCTCTTGGAAAAGGTATTAAAATGAAAATGGAGAATCTTATTAGTAAGTCTAAAGGGTGAAAACATGAAAAACATGAAAGCTATTGTTATTGGCGGATCAAAAGGATTAGGTAAGGCAATTGCAGATGCATTAAAATCAATTGATTGTGATGTAACTGCAACATCGCGCAAAGAACTTGACACCTCTGATCTTGATTCAGTGAAAAACTTTGTTGAGGAACACAAGGAAACAGACATTCTTGTCCTTAACACAGGAGGACCACCGAAAAAAACTTTCTTTGAGATAACCGAAGAAGAGTGGGAAAAATACCACAAACAACTTTTCATGAGCTTTTGTTTGATTTTACAAAGAATGAAAATCAATGACAATGGTTACATTTTCCTTATAAGTTCTTTCCATATAAAGGAACCTAACCCAAAACTAATTCTTTCAAACACTTACAGGCTTGCTTTAACAAGTATCCTGAAATCGCTCAGCAAGTACTATGCGGAAAAACAAGTCAGTTGCATAAATATTGCTCCGGGTCCGATGAAGACAGACAGATTAAAAGAATTGGTTAGTGATATGGAAGAATTTGAAAAGAAACTGCCTATGAAAAGAGCAGGAAAGCCGGAAGAACTCGGAAAGTTTGTTAAAGCAATTGTCGAGAATGACATCAAGTATCTTACAGGAGTAACAATAAACTTTGATGGTGGAAAATCTAATTATGTTCTTTGACTAGTGGTTTTATGAAAAAAGCAATATTTATACCTGTTAGAATAGGTTCAACAAGACTTCCAGGAAAAGCACTTCTGAAGATTAACGGCAAGCATACTATTGAATATGTGATTGAACAGGCAAAAAAATCAAAGAAAGCGGAGTTAGTTGTATTATGCACTTCCACAAATCCTGATGACGACCCGCTTATTGAGATTGCAAAAAAGAATGGAATAGAATATTTCAGGGGAAGTGAAAAAGATAAGCTTGAGCGCTGGAAAGGCTCAGCACAAAAATATGATGTTGAATTCTTTGTAACTGCCGATGGTGATGATCTCCTTTATTCTCCAGAATTAATGGATCTTGCATTTGAACAATATGAAAAAAC
>CAZEVB010000055.1:0-1730 GCA_964515835.1 uncultured archaeon
GAAGATACAAGACTAAAGTACAGGTTCCTGGATTTAAGAAGAGAAGAAATGCAGAGGAACATAATCCTTAGACACAAGATGACTAAAGCAATCCGTGACTACATGGATTCAAAAGGTTTCCTTGAGATAGAGACGCCAATCCTGGCAAAATCAACTCCCGAGGGTGCAAGGGATTATCTTGTTCCAAGCAGGGTCCAGAAAGGCAGGTTCTTTGCCTTGCCTCAAAGTCCGCAGTTGTTCAAACAGATTCTAATGGTCAGCGGTTTTGACAAATATTTTCAGATCCCAAAGTGCTTCAGAGATGAGGACTTAAGGGCAGACAGACAACCGGAGTTCACCCAGCTGGATGTCGAAATGAGTTTTATTGATGAAGAAGATGTCTTCAAGGTTGTAGAAGGCTGTATACAAAAAGTCTTCAAGGATACACTAAACATTGACATTGACGCTCCATTCCCAAGACTGACTTATAATGAAGCAATGAACAGATTTGGTTCAGACAAGCCGGACTTAAGATTTGGTTTGGAGTTCGAAGAGCTGGATACTGTTTTCAAAGGAACATCATTCGGAATCTTTAAGGATGTTCTCGCAAAAGAAGGAACAATAAAAGCACTTGTTGTTCCAAGTGCTCTTGGCGAGATAGGCAAAAAAGAGATTAACAAGCTTACTGAAACAGCAAAAATTTATGGTGCAAAAGGACTCGTAAGTGCAAAAACAGAGAAAGACAATATTGATTCAATGATTGCAAAGCACTTAAGCAAAGAAGAAATAAAAGCACTCATACAAAAAACAAAAGCAAAACCAGGAGACACAATTTTTATTGTTGCAGACGAATGGGGTAAATGCTGCACAATACTGGGGCAGGTAAGAATGCACATTGCACAGTTACTTGACATGCTTCCAAAAGACGTTTACAAGTTACTCTGGGTAACTGACTTCCCTATGTTTGAGTGGGATGACGAAGAAAACAGGCTAAAGGCAATGCATCACCCGTTCACTTCACCAAAAGAAGAAGACTTAGATTTCCTTGAGTCAGAGCCATTGAAAGCAAGAAGCAGGGGTTATGACGTTGTACTGAACGGAGTCGAGCTTGGCGGAGGAAGCATCAGAATACACAGCGGAGAACTGCAGAAACGCTGCTTCAGGTTATTGGGCATTTCAGATGAGCAGGCAAAAACAAAGTTCGGTTTCCTTTTGGATGCATTCGCTTACGGTGCCCCGCCGCACGGAGGAATTGCATTGGGTCTGGACAGATTTGCAATGCTTTTGTGTGATGCAGACTCAATAAGAGAAGTAATCGCTTTCCCTAAAAACAAGGCATGTCAGAGTCTCATGGACAATGCTCCAAGCGAAGTTTCAGGAGCACAGTTCAAAGAACTCGGCATAATTCTTGAAAAAGAAAAGTGAAATCATGGACGTTAAAATAGACTCTGCTTTGATAGAAAAAGTCGCGAAGAACGCCCGCCTCAACTTGACTGAGGAAGAAAAGAGAGCACTTGCTAAAGACATGAAAGAAATCCTCGGAGTTTTTTCTGTCCTTGACGAACTAGATGTCAAGGACACTAAACCAAGTTTCCAGCCACTGGAAATAAAGAACCGCTGGAGAGAAGACACAAAAGAACCCTGCCTGTCTAATGAAGAAGCGCTTTCAAATACCAATCATAAAAAGAACGGCTACTTCAAGGGTCCGAAGGTGATCTAAGTGCTTCGAACAAAAGAATTTGTTAAAGAAG
>CAZEVB010000055.1:1830-3547 GCA_964515835.1 uncultured archaeon
CAGGACGAATTCGGTTTCGGGACATTCGGCAACAACACAGGAATCGGTTTCGGCACACCAAAAAATCCTTTTGACAAAGAAAGAAGCTGCGGGGGAAGCTCTGCCGGAAGCGCCGGTTTTACCGCCTTAACAGAAAACACTCACCTGTCAATGGCTGAAAGCACAGGGGGAAGCATTGCCTGTCCGTCATCCTTCTGCGGAGTAGCATCAATAACACCTACCTATGGAAGAATCTCAAGATACGGGTTAATGGATTACGCCAGTTCAATGGACAAGATAGGCACAATGGGAAAAAACATTGAGGAAGCAGCAACCCTGTTTAATGTGATTGCCGGTTACGATGAAAAAGATTCCACTTCACTGAAAGAACCAAAACGGGAAGCAAAGCTACCGGAAAAAGCAAAGATAGCAATACCAAAAGACTTCCTTGAAAAAGCAGACGAAAAAGTTTCAAAAGCATTCTGGGACTTCATAAAAAAAGCAGAGTCAAATGGTTTCTCTTACACAGAAATCTCTCTCCCATTGAATACAAAGTACGGCGTATCTGTTTACTACTTAATAGCAGTAAGCGAAGCATCAACAAACCTCGCGAAATACTGCGGCATGCGTTACGGTGCCTATGAAAACCTCGAAGGAACATTTGACGAGTACTTCTCTGAAGTAAGGTCAAAGAATTTTGGTGATGAAGCAAAAAGAAGAATCATGCTAGGCACGTTCGCAAGAATGTCCGGGTTCAGGGACGCTTACTACCTAAAGGCAATGAAAGCAAGAACATTATTAATTGAAGAATACAAAAAAGTTTTCTCAAAACATGATTTCATTGCGCATCCAACAATGCCGATTATTTCACCAAAAATGAGCGACGTGGAAAAACTTAGTCCTGCAGAAATATACGGAATGGACCTGTACACTTGCCCCGCAAACCTAACAGGATTGCCGCACATAAGCATTAACACCAGCGAAATAGACTCAATGCCTTCAGGCTTAATGTTAACAGGAAACCACTTGGAAGAAACAAAACTAATTGAAGCAGCAAAACGACTGGAGGCAATAAAATGAATTTCTCTGACGAAACAAACAAAATGATGGACGCTGCAAAAGAAGCAGCAAAAATAGCACTCAAATATTTCGACGGAGAAAAAGACATTAGGCATAAGGGAAAAACAGACCTAGTAACAATAGCAGACATTGAATGCGAGAAAAAAATCAAAGAAATGCTTATGAGTGAATTTCCTCAGCATGGTTTTATGGGTGAAGAAACAGATCAAGTAAAAGAGGGTTCGACTTACTGGGTAGTTGACCCGATTGACGGCACAAACAACTTTGCCTCATGTTACCCGATTTTCTGCCATTCAATTGCGCTCGTTAAAGACGGCAAGCCAATCAAGGGAGTTGTTTACGATCCCATCAGAAAAGAAATGTATGTTACAGAAAAAGGAAAAGGCGCTTATTTAAACGGAAAACAAATCAAAGTAACCGACAAAAGAAACCTCATTGACTGTTTAGTCGGCATGGGTTTCCCTTATGCTTCAGGTGTCAAAAGAGAAAAAACTCTCGCGTCAACAAAAAATCTGGTTGGCAACTGTTTAGGAATCAGAAGGACAGGCTCTGCCGCAATAGACCTTTGTTACCTGGCAAGAGGACTCACAGGAGCAGTCTTTTACTACGAACTGAAACCATGGGATGTTGCAGCAGCCATGCTCTTGGTTGAAGAAGC
>CAZEVB010000055.1:3647-5814 GCA_964515835.1 uncultured archaeon
GGATCAAAACCAAGGTTAAACAAAAAAGCCCTTGATTACGCTTTAAAGGTCGCTCTTGCACTCAACTGCGAAATAAACAAAGAGTTTTTCTTCTCTCGAAAAACATATTTTTATCCTGACTTATCCAAGAACTTCCAAATTACTCAGTACGAGATTCCTGTCGGGATAAAAGGATTCGTTGAACTGGATTCCGGAAAAAAGGTCGGCATAACAAGAGTCCACCTTGAAGAAGATCCTGCTTCCCTTGTTCACGGTTCAGGTATTTCATCAAGCAGCTCGTGCCTTGTGGATTATAACAGATCAGGAATACCTCTTGTTGAGATTGTTACAGAACCAGACATGGATAGTCCAGAAGAAGCAAGAGAATTCCTTAACAAACTCCAGAACACCCTGCAGTACTTGGGAGTATTTGTTCTAGGAGAAGACACATTAAAATGCGATTCAAATATTTCAATTGAAGGTTCGGAAAGAGTAGAAATAAAGAATGTCTCCGGTTTCAGGAACGTGGAAAAAGCACTTAGTTATGAACAGGAAAGACAAAAAAAGTTAATTGAAAAAGGAGAAAAAATAATTTTACAGACACGCGGCTTTGACGAAAAAGAGTTAACAACTTATTTCCTGAGAAGCAAAGAAGAGGAAGCGGATTATGGGTACATTTTCGAGCCGGATTTAACAAAAATTGTTGTGGATGATATTTGGCTTAATAGGCTAAAGAAAGACCTGCCTGAAATGCCTGAAGAGAAAGCAAAAAGATTCGTGAAAGACTACAAGATAACCAGTTATGAAGCAAAAGTTCTTTGTTCTGATTATTCAATCTCAAAGTTTTATGAAGAAACTTCTAAGGGAATAGACCCTGTTTTAGCTGCAAGATTTATATCAAGAGAACTCCTTGCAATCCTTAACAGGAACGACCTGACTCTGGCTGATTCAGGAATGAAAGCAAAAGATATTTCTGATTTGCTGAAAATAGTTGAAGCAGGAAAAGTCAGTGAAAAGAACGCCAAAGAATCACTCATAAAATATGCGCTCGAAAAGATACTCCCAAAAGAATTCCTGCAAAAGAATTCTCTCTTACAGGACCTTGATGATTCTGAAGTCATTAGTGCAGTTGAAGAAGTCCTGAAAAAGAACCCGCAGGCAAAAGAAGATTACAAAAAGAACCCTGATAAGGTGCTTAACTTTGTTACTGGGCAGGTCATGCGCTTAACCAAAGGCAAGGCACAGCCAAAAGAAGTTAATGCTCTGGTTAAAGAAAAACTGGAAAACTAAAGAACCTGGAAGCTGATTACATGCTAAAGGAAGTTCCTGTAAAAAGTTCCTCAAGAAACCAATTGATTGACATTACAGGAGAAGTCAGGAAACTTGTTTCGCAAAGCAAAGTAAAAGAAGGAACCTGTCTTGTTTACATCCCGCATACAACTGCAGGCGTAACAATAAACGAGAACGCTGATCCCGACGTGAAGAAGGACATCCTCAAAAAACTTTCTTCCCTGATTCCCGAGCACGAAAGTTATTCTCACGCAGAAGGAAACAGTGACGCGCACATAAAGAGTTCTCTTGTCGGATGCAATCTTTCAGTTCCGATAAAAGATTCTTCTCTGATGCTTGGAACCTGGCAGGGTATTCTCTTTTGCGAGTTTGACGGGCCGAGGAACAGGAAAGCAATTATTCAGATAATAAAATCAGATTAATTATTTCTTTTGTTTCTTCAACCAAATTTCTTTCAGGAATGGCATGGAGTACTGCTGCAGCAGATAAGCCATTGCAGGAACTAATGCTGCGAGATATGCGTTCTCTGCATTGATGAGAATAAGGAAATAGAGAATCACTAGGTATGTTGCGACTGCGAGAATAAGTCTTCTCCCTAAACTTGTCTCCCAGGCTTTATCCTCTTCAACTCTCTTGTTTCTCTCTTTTATCTCTGCCACTTCTTTTTCGAGTTTTTGAACAGAAACCATTGAAAACAACCTTTGTGTATGGGGGAGGAGAGATTTGAACTCTCGACCGCCCGATTATCAGTCGGGTGCTCCACCAAACTAAGCTACTCCCCCATAAAGAATTGCACATACTATTTTCCCTTTGAAAAAGGTTTTAAAGCTATTATATAGGAGTGATAGTAAAAGCAAATTATATAATATTGCTGTTGTCCATATTATTTATAGTATGA
>CAZEVB010000056.1:0-5673 GCA_964515835.1 uncultured archaeon
CATGGTACATGCTCTACCCTTACGCGGGACGCATTTACATAATCAGGGCACACTCAAACCTGACAACAGTCGAAATGAAAATACTTGCAAAAGAAATAGAACTGTTCTTCTCCAATAGCTGAAGCGTCAGCTGGCACTGCATATGTCGAGCCATTTCACTCAAACTTTTAGAAACAACTTAAAGCAGAGCTTTAAGTGCATCATAAAACCCGCAGGTTTTAAGATGAAGTTTGATCAAAAAAGACTTCGTCTTTGTTCAATGCCTCCTAAATATGTTTCTTCCTTGAGTTATCACAACGCTTATTAATAACGTAATCTATTAATTTGAGAAATGGTTTCAGCTAACAAACAACAGGAAAACAAGCAACTCCCAAAACTTCTTTTGCCTGCCGTGGCAGCAATCATAATTATTATTTTTCTGGCAGGAATCCTGCTTCTCTTACCGCAGTCAGAACCGCCAGTAAATCCTCCTAATGACCCGCAACCACGTGAAGTGAAGGACGCGGGATTTATTAATGCGCGGGTGTTTGACGAACTCGGAGTCCCTTTAAACGAAGCAGAGGTATTCGAAAAAGAACTGCTGATTGCAAAGACCAATAGCGAGGGCTATGCCAATTTCAAGGTAACCCAGTCAGACAGGGTTGTCCTGAGTTTCAGTAAAAGCGGAATGATACCAAACTTCCGGGCAGTTGAAATAAAAAAAGACGAAACAACTTTTGTAACAATTACTTTGAGAGCAAAGTCAGAGGCAGTTTCAGTTGATACTGCACAGGGAGGAACAATCACACAGAACAAAGGAGTAGTTGAGATTCCTTCCTCTGCCATGGTTTTTGAAGATGGTTCTCCAGTAACCGGCGAGGTAGATGTCTTTGTAAATTTCTTTGATGCAGGGAACGAAAGCGACCTTGAACAGTTCCCTGGAGATTTCCAGGGACTCGACTCAAGCGACAACGAGCAGACAATCGAGTCATTCGGTTTTGTTTATGTTGATGCAGAAAAGGACGGCAAAAAAGTCAATCTGAACGGAGAAGCAACAATCAAAATTCTGATTCCTGAGGGAACAGAAGCAGATGAGACAAACGGCTTATGGTACTTTGACGAAGAAAAAGGAATCTGGACCGAAACTGGAGAAATGGTAAAAGAGTGCGACGACACGGGGTGCTATTACGTCGCATCAATTGCTCATTTTTCATTTTGGAACTGCGACAAGATAATTGAAGTGATTTCAGTCATAGGTAAGGTCATAGAGGAATCAGATGTAGTTAAAGACGGTATTTTCACAATATTGGGTCTCATGTTCCCTGAGCTAAAAGTAGCTCTTATAGTTGCACAAGTAACTTATGAAGTTGTTGTACAAGATAAAAGTGTCAAAGAAGCAGTCAAAGGAGCTGCAATGGGTTTATTCATGGGCAAAGCAGCAAAATCGCTCGGTGTTTCCGATGAGGCATGGGATGCATTCAACGCAGGGAAATCTTTCTACGGCGATGTTGGAAAAGCAACTGGTTATGCAATGGGAAATGCATTTCAGAGCAGTGACTCAGGCGCATGGACTCCATCAAATGTTTCAAACGACATTTACAATGGCGTCAGGGACAGGCTCAATAAGCCGTTCTCCCAAGACTCCGAGTTAATGGTTGCAACAGACTCTGTCGACTTTGAAGTTAAATCTATTCCACTGGATGAAGCAAGAACATTCGACGTGGAATATGATGAGGAACTTTTAAGGCAAGCAATAGAAAAAATGACTCCCTCCCTCATGGAAGACTTTGAAAACAAGGTCGGCAAATACCCCGGAGCTAGTTTGTACGACTGGGAAATTGACAATGTCGCGGAACAATTCGAGAAAGATTTCTTCCAGAAAGTCATGGCAAAGTTAGTTCTCGATATGTCTGATAAGGAAGCAAAAGCAGTGTTCGCGGACAGCCACGGTAACAAACAAGGAACCGAAGAAATCCTCAGCAAGTTAGGTCAGGGAGTCGTGGCTGTAGAAGAATCCTTCAGAAACGGAGAGATTGTAAAGGCAGATAATGTGCAGGTCATTGCAACAGGAATTGATTATAGTTCAACAGTAAAGCAGAACACTTGGGACACTGGAGAATTTGTTATTCAGGTGAAGAAAAACTCAAAAGTTGAGCTCAACGCATTCAAGCCAGGTTACGTTGCAATCCCCTTCGAAGTAAACACAGACAACAGGAACGTCCTGATATCTGACGATCCTTCGAAATACCAGCAGACCCTGCCAATTCTTTTAGTAAAACCGCAGAAAAAAGTGGCAATCATTCTGGATGTTTCTGGTTCAATGGCCTGGCCATTCGACATACCTGACGGCTTCGTGTACAACGATATAGACAAGGAAACAGCTCTTGAGCACTTCAAGTTCCTTGAGTCAGGTGTCTCCGACAAAATAACTATTGATGACCTGATGACTGAAGCCGAAATAGACGAGTACACATATGCCTTAGTCAGTTACCTCGAAGAAAACAACCTTCCGAAAGAAAACTATATTCGGCTCGATGCAGCGAAAAAAGCTTTAAAGGACTCAATAGATTTGCTCGAGGAAAACAATTACGCGGTTTCACTTGTCCTGTTCTCCAATTATGTGAATATCGCATCTGTCCTGACTTTCGATTATGCCCTCCTGAATCAGAAAATAGATTCAATCACAATAGGCTTCGGCACAGACATTGACAACGGCCTGAGGCAGGGCTTAGGAGTTCTTGGGAACGAAGGCGGTGTAGTCATCCTGATGACTGACGGCAGAGACGAAAACAGCAGGAAAAAAATAATCGAAAACGATTACTACAAAAAGAACGTGATTGACATTGCAAAGGAAGCCAACATTAAAGTATGCACGGTAGGAATAGGTTTGCCTCAAGGAGTTGATACAGAGTTACTTGAGTTCATTGCAAAGAACACTACCTGTGATTACCAGTTCGGTGGCAGCATAAACAAAATCAAGTCAGCAATCATGAAAGAAATTTATACTCAAAGCAGGATGGTATTCGAGACGGAGAGCCTCGAGTTAGAAGCAGGAGCAACCCAGATAGTCTCACGCTTTAATGTTGATGTAGGAACAACCTCTTTACAAGTAAGAGTTGTTACCAGCGGTTCAATAGAAGTAATCTTAACAGATACAACAGGACAAATAACCAAACAGCAAGGTGATGCATCAGCACCAATAATACTGGAACTGCAAAACCCGTCATCAAAACAATATACAGTTGAAGTCAAGAACCTCGCAGAAAACAAAGTCAATTACACTGCAACTATTTCTTCGCAAGGAAAATCTTTACAGCCCCTGTAAACACCCAAAATAGTTTATTAAATCTTGTTAACTATTTTCTATAACTCGGGCTTGTGGTCTAGTGGTTATGACGCGCGGCTGGCAGCCGCGATACCGCGGGTTCGACTCCCGCCAAGTCCATCAACTGACCTCCCAGTTGACATGCGATACGGCTGAGGCATTTCGTTTCACTCAATGCCTCATAAATAGAAGGCTTACCAAAGGGTTGAGCGTAGCGACATCGTGGAGCGAAGCTCCATTATGCCTCCTGGAACTTGTTCCACAAGGAACCCTTCATGTCCGCTCTACGCCCGCGAGCATGGCGGGCAGTCATGGCGAAATCATTATTACTGAGTCGCCACGGAGAATGACGTTACCGTACTTTGTTTTTGTTTCTCCGTCCTGAAGTTCTTCTGCGTTCTCAAGCACAATGTTCATGTGAACATCGAATGCCTTTAGTGTTCCCCTAATTTGAACATTGCCTTTTAGCAGAACAAGAACGTCCTTGCCTATTGAGTCATTCAGGAGATCGAATGGTCGTGATGTAGTCATAAAAAAATCCTCCGAGATTATTTTTTAGCCTGATTTTTTGGTTTTTTCTTAAAAATTGCTAAGATTCTTGCAATGATTCCCGGTCCTTTCTTTTTGTCTGCCTCGAACTTTACTGGTAAGCCGGCTAACTTTGCAGCACTCTTCTGTATAGCCAGGGCTGCAGGGCTGTTTGGTTTCCTTACCATTATTGGAGAAACCTTTTCCTGTAAGAAAGACTTTCTTACTTCATCATCATAAGGAATCAAACCATAAACAGGCAATTCAAGCATCTTCATAATATCCTGGTCTGATATTTCTCCTTTCTCTCCGCGCAACATGTTCACTATTATTCCAATGGTTTTCTTGCCTAACCTTTGCGCGGTTATCTTTGCTTTTAAAACATCCGCAATTGCCGGTGCGGTTGGGTTTGTTAACAAAAGAACCTCATCACAGGCATTCATTATTGCAAGAACATCTTTTTCTATTCCTGGAGGAGCATCCATAATAATGAAATCGAACTGGTTCTTTATTGTGCTTATAACTGTTTCCAGTCTCTCAGGGTCAACTCGTCTGTAGTTTTCTAAACTTAATCCTGAGGGAATAAACTTTATTCCTCCAGGTCCATCATAAATAGTATCTTGTACTGTTGCCTCGCCAAGCAGGACATCATGCAGGGTTATTGGACAGCTCTGCATATTAAGCAATAAACTAAGGTTAGCCATTGCCATGTCTGAGTCAACTAAACAGACTTTGATGTTTCTCTTTGCGAGCGCGATGCCAAGATTAGCGGTAATAGTTGTTTTTCCAACTCCACCTTTTCCCGAAATGAGCGCAATAACTCTGCCCAAAAAATACCACCTTTCATCTAGATAATGCTTATTTGCTTAAAAATCTAACTAAGAGTCTTTTTTTTATAACTTTACATCATATTTTGCATTATGGTTAAGATATACCGGAACATAGAAGCAAAACAGAATGACAAGTGTGTTATCTGCAGAAAAAAAGCAATAGTGAGCATGCCTTATGGTCCGCACAAGTTCTGTTCAGAACACTTCCAATGGTTCTTTGAAAAAAGAGTCAGAAAAACAATTAGACTGAACAAACTAATTAAAGGAAGAGAAAAAATTGCTGTTGGTGTTTCAGGAGGAAAAGACTCCCTAACCACTCTTTACTTCCTAAACAAAATCTTCGGAAAGAGCAACGAGGTCATTGCTCTCATGGTTGACGAGGGCATTTCCGGTTACAGGGACAACGCGCTAAAAATAGCAAAGAAAAACTGTAATGAGTGGGGCATTGATTATGAGGTTGTTAAACTCAAAAACGAAATGAACATAAGCATGACTGAAGTCATGAACTCTCTAAGCGAAGGTGACTTGGAACAAAGTGCCTGTTCTTACTGCGGTGTTTTCAGAAGAGACCTCTTAAACAAAAAAGCATTTGAATTAAAAGCAAAGAAAATTGCTACAGGTCATAACCTTGATGACGAATGCCAAAGTATCATTATGAACATTGCTTCGAATGACCTTCCGAGGCTAGCAAGGTTAGGGCCGATTACAGGAGTAAGAAAAATCAGTAAGTTTGTTCCAAGAATAAAACCACTTTATGATTCTCCCGAGAATGAAGTAAAAAAGTTTGCGGAACTAACAGGAATAGATTTCTGTAAACTGCCCTGTTGTCCGTTCTCCTGGATGGCAAAGCGAAACATTTTCAGGAAATGCATCAGCGAGATGGAAGAAAAAATGCCCGGAACAATGTTCTCAATCATTGCTTCCTTCAAAACAATGAAACCAATGTTAGAGAAACAGTACTCGAAAGGAAAGATAAAAATCTGTGCAGAATGCGGGGGGCCGACAAACTCC
>CAZEVB010000057.1:0-4319 GCA_964515835.1 uncultured archaeon
GGAACAAAATTCCCAAAAATAACCAAAAAACTTAAGGAAGGAGATGTAATCAAGAACGAGCCGTTCTCACTAAAGGTTATATGCACTCCCGGGCACACAAAAGGAAGTATAAGTTTTTATGAAGAAAATAACAAGATTCTCTTTTCAGGGGACTGCCTATTCAAAGGAAGTATTGGGAGGTATGATTTGCCTTCCTCGAGCAAACAAGACGTGTTAGAATCCCTCAAAAAACTATTGAAAATAGATTACAGGATTCTGCTCCCGGGACACGGATTAGTCCTCAAAGAAAACCAGGACGAGAACATAGAACGAGCCCTTTATTTCTTGGAAAAGTCTGTTGAATTAGAGCAAATTTAAGGTTTTTTAATGGTTAGTATTAATAATTATTACAGGTGTTTTTGAATGCAAGAAGGAAAAGTATACAAAGAAATCTTGAAAATAGCAAAAGAAAAAGGAACAGGAATATTTACTGTTATTGATCCTCCGAACCAGGCTCCAAAAGATTCGGGAATAATTGCCAAAGCCGCAGAAGAAGCAGGCGTATCGGGAATCGCTATTGGTGGGTCTGTTGGAGCACAGGGAGAACTGCTTGACAAGACAATCAAAGAAATAAAGGACAATTGTTCACTCCCAACAATCTTGTTTCCTGGAAACATTGCAACCTTAAGCAAGTACGCTGACGCGATTTATTTTATGTACATGATGAACTCTAATGATCCTTATTACATTACAGGCGCACAGATTGCATCTGCAATGGAAATCAAAAAAATGGGGATAGAAGTTATTCCCACTTCATACACTATTGTGGAACCAGGGAGAGCAGTCGGCTGGATTGGAAGAGCAAAACTCGTTCCAAGAGAACTGCCTTATTTAGGTGCAATAAGTGCACTCGCTGGCCAGTATATGGGTTCAAAGCTGGCTATTCTTGAGAGTGGTGGCGGGGCACCAAGTCCTGCACCAGTAGAAATGATTGCTGCAACAAAAAAGCTCATCGATATCCCGCTGATTGTTGCCGGCGGAGTAAGAAACGAGAAATATGCTTTAGAGTGCGCTGCTGCAGGAGCAAACATCCTTCATGTCGGCACTGCAACAGAAGAATGTGATAATAGGGGGAAGGAAATAAAAGAAAAGCTCTCAAGAATGGTTAAAGCCGCAGAAAAAGGTGCTAAGAACCACTAATCGTTTGCAATAGAAGAAACTGTTTCTTTTATGGCTGCCCTAAGAGAATAAATTTGTGACCAGCCAAGGGCTTTTAATTTTGAGTTATCATAACAACGATTCCTGCAAAGCCTGTCAATGTGCTCGCTTGTAAGAATCTTTTTGTCTAACAAAGGAGCAAATAATTTTGCTACAATCTTTGGGACGTGACGGGGTTTTTCATTAAAACCAAGTTCCTTTGAAAACATCTCATACAGCGTGTTAAGATCAACTTCCTCTGAATCAACCACAATATAGGTTTCTCCTAGCTGGCCTCTCTCAATAACAGCGAGAAGGGCACTTGCAAGATTTTTTACATAAACCAACTGGAACGTGTTTTTTCCGTTCCCAATAATAGGAAAATTCTTGCCTATTAACCGGATTATCTGCTCCCAGTAACTATTTGCACCCAAAACAAGCGCCGATCTGATAATAACAACAGGCAGAACCTCCTGATAAGAAAGAACAAGTTTCTCTGCTTCTGCCTTGCTCTCTTCATAAGGGGTTTTTGGGTTATAAGGAAATGATTCATCAGAACACCCCTCAAAATCACCAAGAACTCCGGTAGTGCTAAGGAAAACAAATTTTTTTAGTTGTTGTTCTGCAGCTGCTTCCAATAGGTTCTTTGTGCCCTGAACATTAACTAAATTTAGGTTCTTTGCTTTCTCATCAAGCAGTGCAGCCAAATGAAAAACATAATCGCATCCCTTCATATTTTTCTTGACTTCTTTCAAATCAAGAATATCTTTACCTTCACTCAGATTATAATCAACAACAGAATACCCTTTTGCAACAAGAACTCTGCAAAGCGCCTTGCCCACAAAACCATTGCTACCGCTGACAAAAACCCTGTCCCGCTTAATATTCTGTTCATTGGTAGGCATCATACATTCCTATAATAATAGTTAGAGCAATTATTTAATATGCGCGGATATTCTGTAGAACTAGATGCCTCCAACGGAGGACAGATATTCAGAGACGCGCTTGCATTCTCTACCATTACAGGAAAAAAGGTCTGTTTAAAGAACATAAGGAAGAGAAGACCAAAACCAGGACTCAAAAAACAGCATCTTGCAACACTAAAAATAATGAAGGGCCTGACAAACGCAAAAGTCAGGGGGGCATACCTAAATTCGGATTTTGTCGAATTTGACCCCCAAAAATACAGGGGAGGAACATACAGGGTTAACATAGGAAGCGCAGGAAGCATTACCCTATTACTACAATCAGTAATGCTGCCAGCCCTTAAAGCAGAAACCAAATTAAGGATTGTCGGCGGAACCGATGTGCCCTTCAGCCCAGGCTACAATTACCTCAAAGAAATTCTTCTACCCAGCATAGGAAAAACAAGCAAGTGCTTCTCGCTGAATCTTACTGCAAGAGGGTATTATCCAAAAGGAGAAGGGATAATCAAGTTCGAGTCAAAAACAGGAAAGCCTGGAAAAATGAAGATAACTGAAAAAGGAAAACTGGAAAAAATAGTTATTTACTCCCACACAACAGGAAACTCAAAAAGCATTGCACTAAACCAGATCAGTGCAGCAAAAAAAGTCCTTTACGAAAAACTTGGCGAAGAAACAAAAATAGATGAAATTATTGACTACAAAAACACCTGCATAAACGGAAACGGGATTGACATTATTGCACGTTTCACAAAAACAAGGTTAGGTGCAAGTGCCCTCGGAATAAAAGGAAAAAGTGCGACAGGAACAGGAAACGAGGCAGCAAGAAAAATCTGCGACGAAATAGAAAAAGATTCGGCAATGGACAAACACCTGCTTGATCAGTTAATCCCTTTTGCAGTAGTTGCAAAAGGCAGAAGCGAGTTTTCGTGCAGCAAAATCACAAAGCACGCTGAAAGTGCGATGAGGACAGCAGAAAACTTTTTTAATGTTTCTTTCTCAATAAAAGAAAATAAAAATGGTTTTAGAGTAACTGTAAATGGTGCGGGATATGATTGAAACAGAACTCTTTAAGAACGCAGTAAGAAACCTGCGACAACAAGGACTAAGAAGCTACTTGACTCTCTTAGGGATAGTAATAGGAATCGCGGCAGTAATCTCACTTATCTCAATCGGGCAGGGTTTGAGTATGGCTGTCGAACAGGAATTTGAAAGCTTGGGGAGCACAACAATTATTATTCTCCCTGGCGGTTCAATGACAGAATCTCTTCTTGCAGAACTGGGAGAAAATGATGCAGACCTTATTTCAAAGATACGCGGAGTTGAATCCGCAACAGCAATGTACATGATTACTGATGCAATAGAAGTCGGTGATGAATCAAAAACAATTGTGATAATTGGAATCGATCCTGACCAGCAGGAGGCACTAGAATCCATAAACATGCTTGCAATAGGAGAAGGCAGGGCCCTCGGACCTAGTGAAAAATATGGCATACTAATAGGAAACAAGATTTCTGAAGGATATTTTGAGGAAGATATACAATTAAGACAAAGACTCAACATAGAAGATATTGGATTTCGGGTAGTGGGAATAATAGAATCGCAATCACGGAGTTTTGGAACGTTTTTTAATATCGCAATAATTATGAATTCCGACACACTAAAAGAAATTAGTGAAGAAGAAATAACACCATTCAGAATAATTGCAAAAGCAATAAACAAAGAAAGTGTTCCTGAAGTAAGAGAAAGAATCGCGTATGAGCTCGAAAAAGACCACGGACAAAAAGACTTCATGCTTATGGGACAGCAGCAAATAGAAGAAAGTGCTACTGCAATAATAGGAATAATTCAGGCAGTATTAATTGGTTTAGCGGCAATATCCCTTCTTGTCGGGGGGCTGGGAATAATGAACACAATGTTCATGTCAATAACAGAAAGAACAAAAGAAATAGGCATAATGAAGGCAGTGGGAGCAACAAACACAACAATACTGTCAATATTCCTCGTTGAATCATCATTAATAGGGCTTATTGGAGGAATTATAGGAATTATTCTTGGTTTCACATTATCAATGATTATCTCGGCTGTTGCAACCTACGCAGGAATGGGTCTTGAATCATACATGGGAATCGAACTAATTATCGGGGCAATGCTCTTCTCAATGTCCATAGGAGTAATCTCCGGATTACTGCCGTCAATGAGAGCCGCAAAAATGCAGCC
>CAZEVB010000057.1:4419-5542 GCA_964515835.1 uncultured archaeon
GACAACCCTCAAAGGTTTTTTTCCACGCAACGGCTTTGGCCACAGCTTAGGATTGTCTTTAATAGCTGTCTTTGCTCCGACAAGAATCGCATCAACCATATTCCTTAAATTGTATGAAAATGCTCTGCTTTCGGGACCGCTGATTATTTTTCTTTTTCCGTCACCATAAGAAATTTTTCCATTAATGCTTGTTGCTAACTTTAATATGACAAACGGCTTTTTTTCATAAACTTTTTTTAGGTAAGGTAAGTTTAGTGCCTTCACCTCTTCCTTGGCAACACCAATAACAACCTCTAAGCCTGCTTTACGCAATTCCGCAACGCCTTTTCGGTTAACTTTCGGATTAGGATCCTCAAGACCAACAAAAACACGTTTTACTCCTGCCTCAATAATTGCTTTTGTGCAGGGAGGAGTTTTTCCATGATGACAGCAGGGCTCAAGAGTCGTATAAAGGTCAGCGCCTTTTGCTTTTTTCCCTGCCTTTTTTAAGGCTGCTACTTCTGCGTGAACAGAACCATACTTTTTATGATAACCCTCGGCAACAATTTTTCCTTTCTTGACTATCACACACCCGACTTGGGGATTTGGAGAAGCGTTGTTCAGTGCCTTTGCAGCCAGCTTAATTGCCCTGCACATGAACTTAAAGTCTTTTTTTTCCGCGGTGGTTTTCATTCCAATGCACCAATAAGAACATCACGTTTCTCAAAAAACATTTTTGCCTGCTCAATAATAAGTTCCTCTGCTTCATTATCAGTCAAATCCTTGCTCTCAAAATAATAAGTGTGATTTCGTAATGCCCAGAGAGGCAACAAAGAATCAACCTCACCCTTGGTAATAAAAGAGTAAACTATTTCCGGCCAAATCTGAGAATTTATTGTCTCTTCACCAACAACTTTTTTTATGTGTTTGGGAATCAGCCGCTCCCATAGGGAGAGATATTTTTCTTTTCCTTCAGAAAATGTTTTTTTGAGTAATTCGGGAGTAATTTCAAAAGGCTCTGCTTTCTGTTCAATGTTTCCAAATACTTGCACCTCTTTTATTGTACTGAAAGCAGAAAGTTTTTCTTTATTAGTGAGAATTGCAGAAAACAGTGTTCCGCACACTTCCCTGAACATGCCTGTCA
>CAZEVB010000058.1:0-5509 GCA_964515835.1 uncultured archaeon
TCATTTTTTCCATTAGTTCTTCTTTCTTCTTTTCGCTAAGCTTGTTCTCTGCTGCATATTCCTTGATTTTTGTTACTGTGCTTTCAGGAATGTCAAAAGGTTCCATTACTTTTCCTTTAACGAAGTACTCTTCATTTTGTTTCTGTTCAACCTTTTTCTTTGCCACCATGTTCTTCACCTTTTCTCCGAGAGAATCTTTGCAGCTTCTTTTTCAATATTCATTGTTTTTCCGTTAGGTCCTTCACTAGGGAATACTCCGTCTTCACCATAATAATACTGTATAATTTCTTTTCCTGCTGTCCTGACTGTAAGATCAGAGTTTATTGACAGGTCCTTGAGTGCGCTAGCAAGTCTCCTGTAGAGGTATCCTGATACCTTTGTGGATACACCTGTGTCAACTTCACCTTGTCTTCCTCCCATCGCGTGGAAGAAGTATTCTACCGGATTCATTCCTTCCATGAAGCTCTTTGTAATGAATCCCCCAGCCATTAAACCGAAGTCTTCTTTCTTGTTTCTGGTTATTGCCCTGTTTTTAAAACCGCGTTTTGGTCTTCCTTCCCTTACGCTGGCTTGTCCCCAGAGTCCGGTCATGTTTGTAAGATTAATTACAGATCCTCTTGATCCGCTTAGTATCATTACTATGCTGTTGTAAGTTGGTTTTTCAAGTAACTGTTGTACTCTCTCTTTAAGGATTTCTTTCTCTACTTTTTGTTTTACCTCTGCAGCAATTCTCATCATGTTGACTTCAAAGCTCTCTTCAAGTGTCCTTCCCGGGATGTGCTGTAGAGTTCCTCTCTTGAATTTATCACTTACTTTTTTTGCGTTCTCTATCCCTTCTTCAAGCGCCTTTTTCTTTACTGCCTCAATTTTGTTGCTTGTAAAATATTCATCAAGACCGACAGTCATTCCTACAGAACTGATAATTTCAACAGCCAGTTTTCCTGCTTTGTCATAAAACTCTGTGATTACTCCTGATGGATAGTCTCTTGCGAGTGCCTCAACAAGTTTTCCTTGTCCTTCACCCAAACTATTTTCGTCAATTACTCCCGAAACCAGCAAACCGTTCTTTATTTTGAGTTTGGTATCATAAAGTTCTTCGTCCTTTTTGTTCTTGCATATTCCCGCGTCTTTTAGGATTTTGCCCATTTTTGTTTCATACTCCAAGTTAAGGTCTTTTGGAAGCAGTTTAGAGAAAATGAGTTTTCCTGAATAATATTTTCCTTTAACATCCGGTTTTGGCAGTTCTGTTTCGCCAATGATATACAGTAACTTCTGTGTTTCTTCTTTTGTGTAGTTTGAAGTTTTGAGTGTAAATATGAAAAGACCGCTTACACCGTCCTCATCAAGAGTAACAACAGGAGCACCATATCTTGGGCTTATAATATTATTCTCAACCAGCATGAGTTCTTTTGCTTCTGTTTTTCCTTCTTCAGACTGCGGCACGTGCATATTCATTTCATCACCGTCAAAATCAGCATTGTAAGGCTTGCAGACAGTCGGGTTAATTCTTAATGTGTTTCCGGGCATTACTTTTGCATAGTGTGCCATCATGCTCAATCTATGCAGTGAAGGCTGTCTGTTAAACAGAACAATGTCTCCGTCACTAAGCACTCTTTCAACCTTAAATCCTACGTCAAGTTCCTTGATAATGTCTTCCTTGTTAATGTCAGTAATCTTTCTTCTCACGCCGTTAGGTCTGATAATGTAATTTACTTTTTCTTCCTTAACCTTTTTCTTGATGTCTCGTATGTTCCACTTTGTCACGAACTCAGGTACTGTTAATTCATTAGCTATTTTTTCAGGCACTCCAAGTTCATTAATTGATAAGTGTATGTCGGGAGTAATGATTGTTCTTGCCGCAAAATTAACTCTCTTTCCTGTTAAGTTATACCTAAAACGGCCTTTTTTTCCCTGTAATCTCTGCACTAGTGTCCTTAATGCCCTGCCTGACCTGTGTTTGGCTGGTGGAACACCTGCAGTGTTATTGTTAATATAAGTCGTAATATGGTACTGCAATAAGTCCCACAAGTCCTCGATAATGAGTTGTGGTGCTCCTGCATCAATGTTGTCCTTCAAGCGCAGGTTAATCCTGATTATGTCAACCAGTTTGTGTGTTAAGTCATCCTCTGATTTTATTCCTGATTCAAGTGTAATGCTCGGCCTCACTGTTATTGGCGGAACCTGCAGAGTAGTCATAACAAACCACTCAGGCCTTAATCTTTCAGTGTCATAACCCATGAGCATTAAATCCTCATTAGGTATTTTTTCCAGCCATTCTCTTATCTGGGTTGGATAAATTCTTTCGTCATTATAATAAAAGTTAGTTGGCTTGTCAAGCAGAACATCTAGCTTAACTTCATTGCAGTGCGGGCACCTCTTTTCTTTCTTTGTTTTCAGCAGGATTTTTTTCTCTACTAAACCATCGCCCTGTCCTATGAATGCCCTTAACTGGTTAAGTTTGTCATCAGGCATCATTATTCTGCCGCACTTCTTGCAGGTAGCGTATAAGAGTTCCTCAACTTTCTTTGAGAACTCTGGGTGTGTTGCCGGCCTGACTAGTTCAATGTGACCAAAGTGGCCTGAACAGTCCTTCATTTTTTGTCCGCAGGTTTTACATCTTAAACCAGGGTTAATAACACCTAAGTGCGGGTCCATTAAACCAGATTCCATTGGGTAACCGTCTTTATCATAAGTATCAGGTGTCTTTATTTCAATAGAACTCATTTTCCTGACCATTTTCGGGCTGATAACCGAGAACTCAATCGAATCAATCTTCTTGCTTAACATCTCAACACCTTAAACCTTGTCCTTTATCTTGAGTTTTGGGTATATTCCAAGTGCCTTTAACTCGTCAAGAAGCAACTTGAATCCGTAACTCATTTCTACACCATAAACTTTCGTGCTGCTGCAGATTGGGCAGTAATTCTTGTTTCTTATCATGTCCTTTACTGCAATGACTCCGCACTGTTCGCAGACTAATTCAACAGTTCTGTCCGAGTCTTCAATCAGTTTCTCGTGCAGGAGCATTGCTGCTCCGTGACCAACTAAAGTCTCGCCTTCCATCTCACCAAATCTCAGGCCACCTTCTTTTTCTTTTCCTTCTGTCGGCTGTCTTGTAAGTATCTGTACAGGTCCTCTGCTTCTTGCCTGTATCTTGTGTTTAACCATGTGGAATAGTCTCCTGTAAGAGCATACTCCTACAAAAATCTGTCCCTCTATTTTCTCGCCAGTAATTCCATCATAGAAAATCTCTTTGCCGTCTGCCCTGAATCCTGCGTTTGAAAGCAGTTTTCCAAGTTCTTCTTCTTTCATTCCCTCAAAGGGAGTTCCGTAAATCTCTTTTGCCTGTGCTGAAGCAGCTTTACCGCCAAGCATTTCCAATAGGTGGCCGACAGTCATACGACTTGGTATTGAGTGCGGGTTGAGTATCAAATCTGGTTTTACTCCATCAACAGTGAATGGCATGTCTTCTTCTGGAATTATTCCTCCAAGGACACCTTTCTGTCCGTGCCTTGAACTAAACTTGTCCCCGATTTCGGGAATCATTTCGCTTCTTACCTTGATTTTCACTAGCTGGTTTCCTGATTCTGCTTCTGTGATAAATACTTTGTCAACGTAACCGCCTTTTCCTTTCCTTGTTGTTAATGAGGATTCTCTTCTCTTTTCTTTGACAACACCAAATTCGCCAATCTCTTCCAAAAATCTTGGCGGAGAAGTTCTTCCGATAATAACGTCCTTGTCCCCAACATACATTTCCGGGTTGACTATTCCATCCTCACCAATTTTCTTGTATGCGTCATCACCCAAATAACCGTTTGTTTCCTCATCAGGTATCTCGAACTTGTCTGCTTGTCCGCCTGGGTACCTTATTTCTTCGGTCTCATAATTCCTGAAATAAGCGCTTCTGCCAAGACCCCGTTCTATTGAGCCCTTGTTCAATACAAGAGCATCAAGCATGTTAAAGCCCCTGTAAGGCATTATGGCTACAACAAAATTCTGTATTTGTGGTCTTTTATCCATGCCCACGATGTCCATTGTTTTTGTTCTCACAAGTGCTTTTTGCGGGTAATGAAGCAGATATCCTTCGGTATCTGTTCTTAAAGAGTAATTAGTTGCCCCTAGTCCTTGGGCTTGTTTGTACATTTTTGCTCCATGAAGTACTTTTCCTGCAAGGTCGTGCTCTAGGTAAGGAACCATTGAAGTGATTATACTAAGTGTTCCTGAAGAGGATATTTCTATGTGGGTATGCTCTTTTGTTAGTTCTTCTTCATTTGATGCCACCAAAGCATTTTCTTCTTCTTCTGCATCCAAGTACTCTATAATTCCTTTTGTGATAAGATCATTCCAATTTAGTTTTCCTTCACTAACCTGTTTTACATGTTCTTGTGTAAGCCTTTGTTTTCCGTTCTCAACAATAACAACAGGCCTTTGTACTCTTCCTGCGTCAGTGTTAATGTAAATTTCTTTTGTTTCTTCATTAAATGCAACATTAACCTGGTGCTCTATTGCCCCGGATCTTCTTTTCTCAATAATGTCTTTTGTTAATTTCTCGGGGTTAGGGTGGAATCCTATTAAACGTCCGTTAATGTAAACTTTTGCCTTTGAAGTCATTTAAGTTTCACGCCCATTTGTTTTAGGAAGTCATCTACTGGTTTCTCGTCAGATTCAGTGGTAACCTCTGCGAGAAGTGACAGGTTCTTGACAAGTCCGCATTGCGGTCCGTCAGGAGTCTCTATTGGGCATAGTCTTCCCCAGTGTGTTCCATGAACATCCCTTGCCTCATAAAGTTCCCTGTTCTTGTCAAGAGGGCTCTTTACTTTTCTCAAGTCAGTTAAAGGAGATAAATAATTAACTCTGTCCATGAACTTGCTGACTCCTGTAGCTCTTCCAATCCAGTTGCCTGTGCTCATTGCAAATCTTATTCTTTCTGAAATTGCGCCAGGCCTGATAATAGTAGCAATATTAAGTTTCCTTCTTCTTGTTACTGTTCTGTCAATCTGGAACTTTATATCTTTCACAAAGTACTTGAAAGCATACCTGAATAAGTGCTCCATGAGTTTTCCCGATAACTCAAGGCGCTTGTTGCCGTAGTGGTCCTTGTCATCAGGATCCCTAAGGTTATATGCTCTCTCTGCTGCCTTTGTAGCCATCATAACTAAGTAATACGCTTTAGCTAACCTGTCTTCTTTTGATTGCCCGATGTGAGGCAATAAGAACGCGTCAATTACTTCCTGTGCTCTTCTTAGCCTGTATTCTTCGACCTGTCCGGGAGCAACATACTTTCCTATTTTATCAAGTGCTTCTTTTTGTGTCTTAACATCCAAGTTTTCCTGGTTAATTAGAACATCGTTCTGTATTTCCAGTTCTTCGCCGAAAGCATTCCTTATTTCTGCAGGACTTTCTAAGCCTAGCGCTTTAAGAAGAATAAAGAGCTTGAGTTTTCTTGGCGATGCAGGGAAAGTAACTGAAACTAGGCCATCAATTGCTCTTGTAATACGAACTCTTCCCT
>CAZEVB010000059.1:0-5272 GCA_964515835.1 uncultured archaeon
CATCAAAAGCCAGTTTTGTTTTTTTCCTGAATTCTGCTACAAACTCTGCATCAAAGGTTTCGGGAGGCACGTATTTGCCGTCCATAATGTCCCAGTGCAAATAATCTGCTTTCTCTTTTTCGAGAACCTTTATCCATTCAGTTGCTTTTGAGAAGTCCGCGTCAAGCACAGATGGAGAAACTTCAGCCATAACGATAATAGAAACAACGTGTTAATTAAATTAATCTATTCAGAATTCAGGTTAATTGCATTCTGAAGAATATATTGATTCAAGATTAATTGACAGGGTGTTATAGACTTCTGCTTTTTCAGGGTTTTCTTCGATGTATGCCTCATAGGCAAATCCCTGATAGGAGAAGCCAAGGTAGTTGCACAGCTCAGCCAAATCTGCACAAAGATTCATGTTAGCACAGCCGCCAAACTGCCAAGATTCTCCTGAAGGATGTATCCACTGAGTCTGACAGCCGAGAGTATTGTAACATAAGTCCAGGTTAGTGCACATTTCACAGCAGCCGGGAGAGCACTCGGTACAGCCAGGGGCTTCAAAGAGGAGAGCATCGCATAGTTCATCTGAACATTGTTCGTTAATGCAGAAGTCAATACATTCTTCACGGTTTTCAAGTACATCACAGTATTCGGAAGTCAGGTCAGTAACAGCGTCCCATGAACAATAATAAGCCCATTCTTCACACTCATACGTTTTTAGTTCGCATTCAATGTCATCCAGGCACTCGCCAGTCAGAGAACTGCATTCTGTTTTCATTTCATCACAATACTCAAAAAAGGCCAGAGAAAAGGCATCCTCACCTAATTTTGCAATAATAAGTGAAGCTATTTTGCTTTTAATTTCATCAAACTGTTCCTGAGAGAAATTGATTACACTAACTTTTTTTGAGCTGCCGTCAGCACGAATTTCAATCTCGCTCCACCCGCCATCCATTACAAAAGGATCCTGATATTCCTCTAAAAGAGAAAAGAAGTTGTTTTTGACTGCCGACTTATATATTTCGAGGAGTTCTTCTTCTGTTGCCTCAAAAGAATAAGATTTTTTCATTGCCATGCCTGCGCCTTTAGTGAAAACTGCTTTTCCATCAACACCAACCTTTAACTCATACCAGCCCCAGTCAATGTGTGTTGCCCCGCTGCTGTAAGTTAAATCAAAGTCGTCAGGGAGCTCTGTCGATTCAGGAACTGTAGGGCAGCCGGAAAGAAAGAGAAAAATAATTAACAAAGGTAAAATGATTTTCTTCATGTTTAAGAGTAATGCAAACTCGTATATATTAGTTAACCTTGCTAAAAAAAGGGGTTGAAGAAAAATTCTAGGCAAGAGTTAAAAACATATCAACTGATTTTTCTTTATGGAGAAACCAAAAGAACTCAGGTACCTGTCTGTTATTACTGGTCTTTTTGTAGCAGTCCTTATCATCTCTAATCTTGCTTCAACAAAAATCCTGGATTTGGGTTTCTTTGTGTTTGACGGCGGCACATTGCTGTTTCCTTTAAGTTACATCTTTGGAGACATCCTTACCGAGGTTTATGGTTACAAGAAATCAAGAAGAGTCATCTGGACCGGGTTCGCTTCACTCATACTCATGTCAGTAGTCCTTGCCGCAGTTTCATATTTTCCCACTGCACAGGGCGGGGGGAATCAGGAAGCATTCGACGCTATCTTAGGAGTGGTTCCGAGAATAGTGTTAGCTTCACTTATTGCTTACTTTGCGGGAGAGTTCTCAAACAGTTATATTTTAGCTAAAATGAAGATTAAGTCAAAGGGAAAGGCTCTCTGGAAAAGAACAATCGGCTCCACCCTTGTAGGAGAATGTGTGGACACACTGCTCTTTGTGACAATCGCATTTTGGGGAACCATTCCCGCAGAACTATTTGTTGCATTAGTAATCTCAAACTACATTTTCAAGACACTTATAGAAGTGCTCTTCACGCCACTAACTTACAGGATAGTCAACTTCCTCAAACAAAAAGAAGACATAGACATGTATGATTACAAAACAAACTTCTCACCGTTCAGAGTTTAGAAGAAAGTTGTGAATAAATCTCTTCAAGAAAAAATAATCAATTAATTTTGCGAAAATAAGAGGAGTTTAAACACAAAAATCAGGGTTAATTATATAAAGATGTCTTCAGCCAATACAATCCAGAATCGAAAAAACGTAGGAGGCCTTTGTGCTTTGCCCTCTAACCCAAAAAAACAGAAGATAACAAAATTTCCCGAACTAGAAACAAGAGAAAAGAAAGAGTATAAAAAAGTTAAAGAAAACTTCTTCCAGGATATGGGCTGGGGAAGACTGATTTTTGCAAACACTTTCAATAAAGCAGAAAATATAATGAATATCCTGCATAACGAAAAGGAAGAACAAAGAGACATAGTTGTTTATTCGAGGTATCCTCACATAATCATATCAAAGGCACCGCACGAGGTTTTCCTTGACCCTTCTTATTTTTACAGGTTCTGGCTGGAAAAGTACAATAAAACTAAAGAAAAAAAAACAGGTTTTACGATAAATCCTATTGAAAGCAAAAAGGATGCTGAAGGAACAGTCCAAATGTTAAAGGCAAGGAAATTTATTTGTCCTGAAGCAAATTATATCTGGAAAAAAAGAAAAACCAAAGAAATAATGTATGTTGTTGCAAAAGAAGAGCAAACTGGAAAAATAATTGGAACTGTTCAGGCACTTGACCACAAATTACTGTTTAATGATGCCGAGAACGGCGCAAGTTTCTGGGAACTTGCAGTAGATCCCCAAGCAACCCAACCAGGAATCGGACTTGCTCTTGTAGATTATCTGCTGAATTTTTACAAGAAAAAAGGAAGGGCTTATCTTGATTTATCCGTTATGGCTGATAACAAAGAAGCAACAAGACTTTACAAAAAAATGGGCTTCAAGAAAATATATTCTTTTGCACTCAAAAAAAGAAATCCTATTAACGAACCCCTGTTTTCCGCACCAAAACCTCAAGGAAAACTCAATCCCTACTCTGAAATTATTATTAATGAAGCCAAAAAAAGAGGAATAATAGTAGAAATAGTCGATGAAAATAATGCTTATTTCTCATTAATGTTCGGTGGACGCAGGATAAGATGCCGAGAATCATTAAGTGAACTAACAAATGCATTCTCAATGAGCATCTGCCAGGACAAGGAAGTAACTGGAAAAATACTCAAAAAGGAAGGTTTTAATACTCCAAACCAGATAAACGCGGAAAACTGGAAAGATAATCTGAAGTTCCTGAAAAAATACAAAAAAATAGTAGTCAAACCAGCATTCGGAAAATCAGGCAAAGGATTTTCTATTGGCATAAATAACATAAAAAACATGAAGAAAGCTATTGAACGGGCAAAGAAATCCTATGAAAAAATAATCATAGAAAATTTTGTCGGTGGTCAAGATTTAAGGACGACAATAATAGATTTCGAATTTATTGCAGGCGTAGTCAGGAAACCACCAGTAATAAAAGGAACCGGAAAACACACAATAGAAGAGCTTATTAAAAAATACAATCGCAGAAGGATGAGTGCAACCAAAGGAGAAAGTAAAGTTCCGTTAGATGACCAAACAAAAATAAGCATAAAAGATGAGGGTTACAAACTTGCAAGCATTCTTCCAAAAGGAAAAAATATCCTATTGAGAAAGAATTCTAACCTGCACACTGGCGGTACATTACATGATGTAACCGAAAAAATTTCTCCAGCACTAAAGGAAACCGCAGTACAAGCAGCCAAAGCACTTGACATTCCTGTAGTGGGAATAAATTTCATTGTCCCAAGATTAAACGGAAAAGAGTACTGCATAATAGGAGTCAATGAAAGACCAGGATTGGTTAATCGTGAACCGCAACCAACCGCAGAAAAGTTCATTGACCTACTTTTCCCTCAGACTACCAATGAAAGCAAAAAAATATGATTGGGATATGCTATGCATTAGTAGCGGACTATATTACTCATTACATTAAACGTACATATACCAATTATCAAAACCTGCCGACAAAGCTATTTAAACAACAAAAGGCACAGGATTAGTATGCAGCCAAAGAAAAAGATCTCCTTTGCAAAGAAAGCAAGTATTGCCGCATTAACTCTTGGCCTAGGAGCAGGAGCAATACATGTAGGCAAAACAGGAATGGATATGCACAGGCGCAACACTGTTATGGACAAAGTTGAGATTCGAGCGAAAGCGCTGGGAATCGAAAGAGAAATAATGAACCGCAGGATACAACTCTATGAAAAAAGAGATATTCCTATAAGAGGCGGCGGGATTTTAAGTCCAAATATAGTTAAACAGAAACTTGAAGTTGAAAGAGACTTATTAAAAAGAATACAAGAAATTAAAAAAGACAGGGCTAAACAAAAATCGGATAAAGCGGTTCCTAAAAAGACTCCCACACCAAAAAGATTTGAAGCCCCTAAAAAACACAGAAACAGCCTAAGAAAACCGGAAATAGCACTATCAAAAGCAAGGTCCACAGGAAAACAATTGCCAAGATCAGGCATTAGCCGAAGGAAAACATAATTCTGATTCAGCGATCCGGAACAACAATCATCAATAGGAAACTAATATTAATTAAAATGGATTTAAATATAGAACGACAGAAAGACTATTGAATAATGTGATTTGAATGGCTGAAGAGAAAGAAAATGGCATACAAAAGAAAGTGCTCAAAGGAGACGCCGATATTTTCGAAGAGATAATCAGTGGCGAGAAGCACGAAGAAGAGAACATTTATGAAGAAGAAGAGGAAACAGAAAAAGGAAAAGAAGAAACAGAAGATACAGAAAACGAAGAAGACCCTGAAAAGAAAGACGAAGAAGATGCTGAGGAAAGCGAAGAGGATCCTGAAGAGAGTGAAGAGGACGAAGAGGAACAAGATACAAGTGAAGAAACTGAGGAAGAAACTGAGGACGAAGCTGAAGAAGAAAAAGAAAGCGAAGACGAGGAAGAGGACGAAGAAGCAAAGGATATTGACAGAGAAGAAGGAATAGTAGATGAGATAGATATAGAAAAAGGTGTTGAAGAAGAGGAAATAAAAGAGGTTGTCAAGGAAGCAGAAGAGAAAAAGGAATCTGCTGAAGAACAAGAGGATGAAGATTCTGAAGAAGAAGACTTAGAGACTGAAGAAACAAAGAAAGAAGAAAAGAAACAGAGGAAGAAAGAAATCAAGGAAACGATTATCAGCAAAGCAAAAGATGCTGTTGGAAAAGATAAGAGCCCGCAAATCAGCATTAACTTAAAATTTCTGGAAGATGAAGAGAAAAAAA
>CAZEVB010000060.1:0-5179 GCA_964515835.1 uncultured archaeon
ACATCATGTTCACTTCCAATGACACTCCTGCAGAGGAGTTTAAGAAAGCAAAAGAACTTGGGGCAATAATTAATCTGGATGACATAAGCCACATTCCGTTTCTTGAGGAAGCTGTGGGAATTCCTGAACTAATCTGTTTAAGGTATAACCCTGGAAAGTTAAGGGAAAGTCAGGGGCTTTTCATAGGCAAGCCGGAAGAATCAAAATATGGTTTCACGAAAGAACAGTTGTTCGAGGGATATAAAATCCTAAAGGAAAAGGGTGTAAAGAGATTCGGGCTTCACACAATGATTGCCTCAAATGAACTTGATTACAATTATTTTATTGAAACAGCTGAAATGCTGTTTGATATGGTTATTGAAATTAATAAAGAACTTGGAATACTGTTTGAGTTTATTAACATCGGGGGAGGCATAGGAATCCCTTACAAACCAGGAGAGGAAAAGGTTTCTTGGAAGAAAATTGCGGAAGGCGTGAAAAAAGCATACAAAGAAAAGATTGAGGAAAATGGTCTTGCGCCATTGAAACTTTATATGGAATCTGGTCGGGCAATAACCGGTCCTTATGGTTACATGGTTACGACTGTAAGGCACATCAAGCACATTTACAAGGATTATGTTGGGTGTGACTCATGCATGGCTGACTTAATGCGGCCTGCAATGTACGGTGCTTACCACCACATAACTGTTCTCGGCAAGGAAACTGAGAAGAGCTCTCATAAGTATGATGTTACTGGCTCGTTGTGTGAGAACAATGACAAGTTTGCAATAGATCGCATGCTGCCTGAGCTTAGGGAAGGAGATATTTTGGTAATACATGACACAGGGGCGCATGGTCACACAATGGGTTTCAATTATAATGGAAAACTGAGGTCCGCAGAATTATTATTAAAGGAAGACCTGTCTGTTGTTAAGATAAGGCGAGCGGAAACAGTTGACGATTATTTCGCGACTCTTGACTTTTAAGTTAATAATGGGATTATGATGAAAGGAGTAATGAAAATCGGTGGAGGGATCCTGAAGGACAAGAAGAGCTTTGGCAGGGTAGTTGACATAATAAAGAACAAGAAGGACGATGATGTTGTCGTTGTTTTGTCTGCCCTCTATGGTGTAACTGATTACCTGATTGAGTCAGTGTACAAGGTCACAAAGGATGACAGCGAAATACTCTCAAGAATCAAAGAACTCAGACTTAAACACACCAAATATCTTGATAACCTAAAAAAGAGTGTGAGTGAGAAGACAACAAAGGAACTTGACGAAAACCTAAAGAAACTTGAGAGATACTTTTATGGAGTCAACTACCTTGGTTATGTTGACGAAAAAAGCTATGACATGATAACCAGTTTTGGCGAGAGACTCTCTCCGCTTGTTCTCTCGGCTTTCCTGCATGATGTGGGAATCAATAACGAGGTTTTTGACAGTGAGAAGGCAGGCATTGTTTCTGATGGGGTGTACGCAAATGCATCTGTTGTCTACAAGGAAACAATCAGCAACATTCGGAAGAACGTGAAACCCGTGTTGTCTTCCAAGGTCGTGCTTGTCACTGGTTTTTATGGGGTTGATGAAAAGGGAAACATAAACACTTTCGGCAGGGGCGGAACAGACTACACTGCTGGTGTAGTGGCTAATGCCCTTGACGCGGATTATGTTGAAATATGGAAGGACACTAACGGCTTTATGACTGCAGACCCGAAGGTCGTGGAGAACGCAAAGAAGATAGAGTCCATGAGTTATGATGAGGCAGAGGAGCTCGGTTATTTGGGTGCAAAAATACTTTTTCCGAAAACCATTGCCCCTATAAGAATGAAAAAAATTCCTGCCGAAATCAAGAGCATTTTCGAGCCGGAAGCCAAGGGAACAGTCATCGAGTCAGATGGCAGGAAAACAAGTCAGGTAGTAAAGTCAGTTGCATCAAACTCAAAGATCGCGGTTATTCACATTGATGACCCAAACATGGCTACTTCTTCAGGTTATGTTGCAATTGTTTTCAGTGCAATGGCTGATGCATGCGTGGAAATCAATCTCATTGCCACTGCCCAGACCTCACTTTCATTTACTATTCATAAACAGTGCCTTGAAAAAGCCCTTGGGACTCTGAGGAAAATAAAGGACATTGAGGAAAAGATATCACACTATGATGATGTGGCTATTATTGGTGTCATAGGTCACGGCATGAAAGGAGAAATAGGCATGGCGGGAAAGATTTTCAGCTGTTTAGCAGAGAATGCCATTAACATAGAAATGATTAGTCAGGCTGCGAACGAGATAAACATTTCTTTTGTAGTCAATGCAAAGGACGAGAAAAAGGCAGTGAAGGCAATCCACAAAGAATTCATCGGATAACCGCCGAATATAAATATTATTAAGTCTCTAATTTATTATGCCGAAACTGTTAAGAGAGACTTTCGCCAGACTACACAAAAAAGCTGCCAAGTTGCCTATCCTTCGTGCTTCAAGAAGAGGAAAAAGAATTGCTTTAGGAGTGAAAGGAAAAATAACTGGGACAGTAGAATTAAGAAAACTCTCTCTTTTTGAAACGGATGTTTGGGTTAATTATCCCGGATGGAACAAATTCATTTTTGGTCTTTCTCCCACAAAAGAGCATCTTCGTGCAATGAAAAGCAAGGGTGCTCTTTCGGATTATGCCAAGCCAACAGAATTTGCCTTTGCAAGGTTTGGGGTAAACTCTAAGACTAAACAGCTTCTTGTATTTGAAATCCAGAACGAACTTTTCTCTAAATCAGACAGACACACTTCTCCTGAAATAGTTGCAGCGCGGAAAGAATTCAGGAAAAAGTTTTATCATGGTTATGAACAATGGCATAGCGCTTTAATGTTCTCTGTTTTTGAGTATGCAAAGAAAAAAGGTCTAACTGTCTACATGACTACTCCTGAACACCAGACGAACCTTTGGAACTTTGGAGAGAACAAGATGAGTAAAGAAACTGCAGAGCGTGTTTATGGTTCTAATGTTCGAAAGGCTGCGCAGACCGCAGGATTGAAAGTAAGAAGAGTTCCTAAGAGCAGGTTAGGGGCTGCAGCAATAGAAAAAATACAATCAGATACTGTCTTGCGTTTTAGTCAAATAAAGCGCTAAAAAATGTTTAGTGTCTTTTTCTTTTTCGGTCTTTTCAGGAGTTTCCAGCCGGCTGAATCTATTTTCCTGTTAGCCATAACAAAAATCTTTCCATCATCAAGCTTTAGTCTTGTTTTCCTGAGCCCTACTTCAATTATTTCTCCTTTGATCCCGTTAGTTTCTATTGTGTCGTGTATGTCAAAGTGTTTGTCTTTCAAAAGCAATATGCCGGTAACAGCATCACTAATAGAGTCTTTTGCTGCGAGAGCAACTGCTGCTCCGCCCAATGCGCCTAAAGCAAGCAGGGAAGCAAACACCTCTTCAAAACCAAGGTCTCCTATAAGCCAGGATATGACAAAGAACCACATCACATAACCGGAAAGCTTGTAGAACAGGAACTCGATATCCTCATTAAAATCTACTTTCTTTAGTGCTCTTTTTATGAATGTCTGTACTATCCTGATTGCGATTGTGGCAACAATAAGGACTAAAATGACTTTTGTGAGTGTGGGAATAAAAACCACGAATGCTCCCCACATTTGGTCAAGACCAGTAATCAGTGTTTCGTAAACCATATAATTCACCTTTTCTTAGTTATAAGGGAGAGTCTCTTTTTATATGTTCATGTTAAAGTTCCAGTTCTTGTTTATCGGCTTTTTCAGTTAGACCTATAAAGGCCACTGGTTTGCCTTTGCTGTCTCTTATTACACTTGCAGAGAGTAACGCTTCGAACTCGCTGCCGTCTTTCCTGACAAGAGTATATTTTATGTGGTTGACTCTTTCTTCTTTAACTGTTTTCTTTGAGTTTCTTATTGCTCTTTCGTGGTCCTTTTTTGCCACTAATTCGAGAGAGTTCATGCCAATGATTTCATCTTTTGACCTGAATCCATGCCAATCAAGGGTCGCCTGGTTGCAGTCAGTTATGTTTCCCTGTAGATTAGTAAATGTCACAGGATTCTTTGAGAAAGCAAGCATTGCCTTTATTGTCTCGTTTTTCGTTTCTAGTTCATCTTCAAGTTTCTTTTGTTTAGTCAAGTCAGTTACTGCGATTATTCCTCCAGTATAATTTCCTAGTTCATCATTAATCGGAGAGGTTTCCATTGCAGTGTAAACTTTTCTTCCGTCCCTGTGAATTAACTCGAAATAAGGTTCTTCTTTCAGTCCTTGTTTTCTTTTCTTGAGGTTTTGTTCACAAATATTTTTCCCGCTCTTATCCATAAAACTGAATAAGGATTTTCCAATAATCTCTATTTCAGTATAACCCAGAATATCGGCCATTAAAGAGTTAGTGTAAATAATCCTGTTTTTGTCATTGACAATCATTATTCCTTCGTTAACTGTTCCTATTACTCTCTGGTACTTGTTCTGGTTTTTTTGCAGTTCTTCTTCTGCAGTAATACGATCAGTTATATCGGTTCCAGAACTGAGTGTACCGATTATTTTTCCGTTTTCATCAGTCAGTAGGGTATTGTGCCAACCGATAATTCTTTCTTCCCCCTTTTTTGTGATGAGGGCATTCTCCACATATTCAACATGTTCACTTTTTCCATTCATGAGTTCCCTGAAAACGCCTTTCACAACGTTTTTATTCTTCTTCGGCAGGGCATTATCAAACCAGTTTTTTCCAAGAATACAGTTCTTTCCTTTACCGTCAATAATTTCGCAGCCCTTCTTATTAATCAGGGTTACAGTACCTTTCGAATCCAAGGCAACGATAATAACTCCGGCAATATCCAAATAGTTCTGTGCCTTTTCTTTCTCTTTATTTAGCTTTTTATCAGATTCTTCAAGTTTTTGGTAAAGTCTCTGAAGTTTCTTTACAGTGCCCTCTAAAAGCGTTTTATTGAACCTCACTTTCTCATTAGCACTAAGTTTACTGCCTTTTTTTATCGCTATACTAACACCTATCAAAGAATAGCTAATTATTGATTTTCGTGATTAATAAGCCTTACGACTTTACAAATAGACTGTTCTTGAGCTTTACATGTTACTTTTTTATACTTGTCCTATTATAATTTCATATATCTATTTTGCGCAGGGGTGGCGGAGTGGCCTAACGCGCCGGACTGCTAATCCGGTTCTCTTCGGGGAGCGCGAGTTC
>CAZEVB010000061.1:0-5170 GCA_964515835.1 uncultured archaeon
ATTGGAGGCATCTCAATGGCGGAAAGCATTCCAGAGAAACCAAGGGACGAAATGGAAATAGCTTTCGCAGGACCATTATTCAACTTTGCAATGGTCATAATCATCATAGGAATGATAAAATTCATTCCAGGACTGCCCTGGCCGACAAAACTAATCAGCACAGGAATCACACTCGAAAAACTAAATTTCGCGATAATGAATTACCCCCTCTTCACATTATTCTGGGTGAACTTTATTCTCGGCGCATTCAACCTGTTCCTGCCTGCACTGCCACTGGATGGGGGAAGGATCTTCAGGGCAATGCTGGCAACAAAGTTCTCATTCGTTAAAGCAACAAAAATAGCTGCCTTAGTCAGCAGTTTCCTCGCAATTGCCCTCTTCATTTTCGGGTTCTTTATAGGCGACTTGATAATTATCATTATTGCGGCATTCATTTACTTTGGTGCAGCACAGGAAAGAGACATGGCAATACTAAAGGAAGTTGCAAGAGGAATTGATTTAAGGGACGCAATAAACAAGAGACCGATGATAATTGAAGGAAAAATGAGGGTAGAGGAAGCAGCAGAAATCATGAAGGAAAAGAAAAAAACTGCCTTACTGGTGTCACTAAAGAAAGGCTACGGAGTAATCGGAATAGATGATGTTGCAAAAGCAATGGAAGAAAACAAGAAAATGAAAGTAAGTGAAGCATGCCAGAAAACAAGGCTAATTCCGATTGAGAAAAAAGGAGAAATAATCACCGCAATATTCGCGAAAAAGCTTCCAATAGTCGCAATATCGGAAGATAATGAATTAATAGGCACAATATCGGAAAACCAAATAAATAAAATGTATGCGCTATCTAAATTAAGTAGCAGAAAGGGAATCAACTGATTTCGCAGTTGGTCAACTGAGTCACAGTTGCGGAGGTGGCGGAGCGGTCCAACGCGCTGGCCTTGAGAAAACTTTTTTGAAAAAATACCAAAAAAGCTCTTCGAGAGAGCCAGTATGCTTAGGCATGCGCGAGTTCGAATCTCGTCCTCCGCGTCACCCACTACTTAGGGTGGGTTGTTATGCCATGCAACGGCATGGCACTTACGAAACTTTGTATGTTTTCGTATCATAAGCAACGAATTATAAATCACAAATACCTGTTCTTGTAATGCCTTATTTTGTTTATCTTGTCGAGTGCAGAGACAGGAGCTATTACTGCGGTTATACTGGCGACCTAAAGAAAAGGATTGAGGCGCACAATTCAGGGAAGGGCGCAAAGTATACCCAGAGGAGAATGCCTGTCAGGCTTGTTTACTGCGAAGAGTTTGAAAGCAGGAGTGCTGCAATGAAGCGCGAGGCACAGATAAAGAAACTTTCGAGAAAAAAGAAGGAAGAGCTTGTTTATTAAAAGTTTTTTCTGGAATAATCTTTTAGTGATAATATGGTTAAGACAGTGAAAATTGGGATTGTTGGCATGGGCAATGTCGGCCAGGGTGTTTACAGTCTTATAATTGAGAATAAACAGCACATAGCGGAAAAGACAGGAATCTTGCTTGAAATAAAAAAAATTGCTGTAAAGGACAAAGCAAAGAAACGCGGCATTGAAATTGATGAGGGTTTGCTGACTGAGAACATTGATGAGGTCGTGAAAGACAAAGAGATTGGTATTGTTGTCGAGCTGATTGGCGGTTATGAGAAGGCGCGGGAAGTAGTTGTAAAGGCACTGCATCAGGGAAAATATGTTGTCACTGCAAACAAACTTCTTATGGCAAAAGAGGGTGCAGAACTTTCGGAACTGGCAGAAAAACAAAAGACAGACCTTTATTTTGAAGCGTCAGTGGCTGGAGGAATTCCTGCAATAATCCCAATGAGTCTGAGTCTGTGTGCAAACAGGATTGAATCAATACACGCAATCCTCAACGGGACCTGCAACTACATTCTAAGCAGAATGGAAGAAGGCCTTGAGTTTGATGAGGCTCTTAAGCAGGCACAGGAAAAAGGCTTTGCTGAGAAAGATCCTTCTCTGGATATAAACGGCACTGATGCAATGCAGAAGCTCGTTATACTGAGTTCAATTGCATTCGGAAACAATTTTAAAGAAACTGACATAAACACCGAGGGCATAGAGAAAATAGATGCAGAAGACATAGAATTTGCAGATGCGCTTGATTACAGGATAAAACTCCTTGCAATCGCAAAAGCGGGTGATAAAGACATAGAACTTGAGGTCGCACCTTTTCTGATACCAAAGAACCACTCCTTGAGTTCAGTGAGGAACGAGCTTAATGCGATAACCACAAAAGGCAATTTTGTAGGAGAAGTTACTTTTATCGGGAAAGGAGCAGGAGGAAACCCGACTGCTTCGGCTGTTGTGGCAGACATAATAAATGCGGCACAGGACATGGAAAACAGTTTTGAGGGAATACACCTCGCAAAAATACACAACAAAAGAAATGGCAGTGTAAGGAATCCGCTTGAATGCGAGTATCCTTTTTACATTAAACTTCTTGCAGAGGATAGGGTCGGGGTAATGGCAAAAGTCACTGCAATACTCGCGGAAAACAACATAAGCATTGCATCCGCGATACAAAAGGGAATAAAGGGAGAAAAAGAAGTTCCTGTAATAATCCTTACACACCGTACAAAAGAAAAAAATCTTAAGAACGCGCTTGATACAATACTCGGACTCGAATTTATTAAGGCAGGAAAATTTATACGGATTGAAAAATTCGGCAACTGAAATTATTCATTAATCCTGCTTAAGAAAGCTGTTTACCCTAAAGATTTCTGTCTTATTTTCGTAGCAGGCATAAGCGGTTTGCCTGCTGATGAAGGGAAATGGGCAGTTGTTGTAGTAATTGAGGGAATAGACTTTGTCCAAGTAAGGTTTTTCGTAAAAGAGTTCTGCGTTCCTGACTGCAAAATCCTCGTAGTTCAGGATTAAGTGTGAAGCACCCGACTGTAAAAGATAGGCCTGTTCATCAAGGGAAGAATCAAGCATCAGAAAGAGGAGAGTGTTATGCATTATACTTTCCTTAGCAAGGTTCTCGTAGTAAAGGGAACTGACAAGCCTGTCAGACAAGGACGGTGCCTTGATGCGAATGTACTCAGAGAAACTTGGTTCTGCAATAATGTTTCCCTGACCAGAATTGTTTTCAAGGAAATTTATTGCATGCGAATCTGTTTGAGTTATTTTTGGAAAAAGAATCTGACAGGAGATAGGCAGAGATATTACAAGAAGGATGACTGCAAAAGCAGAGAAGTATTTGAGGCGCCTTGCAGAATAGAGTAAAGGCAGAAGAAAAAGAACAGAAAAAGCAGCGAACTTCATGTGCTCCCACGGCCTGAAGAGATCAGTCAGGAAAAAAGACAGCATTCCAATTACTGCCAAAGCATTCCATGCGAAAAAGAAGTCAAAGACCTGGTTTTGTTTCTGGTTTTTTATTGAGAATCTCTTACTGTAAGCAATGACTGCGAAGACAACCGCAAGCAGGGAAGTCAGTAGAACCAAAGGCAGGAGATAATCGCGCAAGTTAAAACTTATGAACTGCATTCCCGCTTCCAGGCTCTTATTGTCAATGAAAGAAAGTCCCCGTACAAGAAAATTGAAGATAATGACTAATGCAACTGAAGAGAACAAATAAGAAAGGAACTTTCGGTCTTTCCGGTAAGAAAAAACCAGAGCAGGGAAAGTAACGAGGAATACAAAATAATTCCAGAAGATTGATGTAGAGTAAAGAAAAGCAGCCATTGCTTTTTTTTCTTTGTAAAGGAGCAAGAGGAGCAGCGGCAGTATAAAGAAAACAAAGTTCTCGGGGCTGTCATAAGAATTTGTTACCAATAGAGGCATCAGTGCAAATAACAATGAAACAAGGAGAGCCTTTTTCCCGTCAAATATTTTTCTGGCGAGAATGAAAATCGAGACGCATAAGAGCGAGGAAAAGAAAGGCAGGAGGAACATGCTCAGGTCGAGGATGCTTATACCTGAAACTAAAGAAAGCTCGATGAGCAGGAGATGGTAAAAAGGAGGATAATTGTTCGGCCGCTTTTCTATGCTGAACTCATACAATGGAATGCTTTGTTCCTGCAAAGCAAATTCTGCTGCACGTACATGAAAAGGAGTGTCGTAACTTATCGGCATACCGTAAATGAGGACAGGTGCCAACCTCAGACTGAGGGCAATAAGGAAAACAATGGCAACTAATTTTGTGTAACGGCTGAAAGACATATAATAAACTAAGTTCGTGGGTTTTAAAAGGTTTTTTTAACATGTTTTTGTCATGAATGAACCTGAAAAGAAACTAATTGTACTTGGCTTTGAGGATGTCCTGGTGCCCGGAAAAGTAGTCGACAGGATTAATAAAGAGAATGTTAAAGAAATAGTTAAAGAATTGTCAGGACTGGAGAAAGAAGGAAAAATAAAACTTGTTCTCATTGCAGGAATGAAAGAAGAAGTTCTTGAGAAAAAACTGACGGAACATGGATTGAAAGAGTTTTTCAAGGAAGAGAACATTCACCATGCGCACGAAAAGTATTTGTCAAAGAGGGAAGAAATAGACCGGAAACGGCACGAAGAAGCAGTGAAAAATAATCCTGCTTATGATGACGAGTACCTCAAGGTTCAGGTTGTACAGCACCTGATTGAAGAAGGAGCAGTAAAAGAAGAAATTGTTTTCTTTGGACATGACCTCATGTCTGACGCTTATTATTTGAAAAGATATTGTGGTATTGACTGTGCTTTACTGAAGAAACACCTTTCATTCAGGAACGAGAAAACAGACATTGTTAAAGGACTGATTTATGTGAACCTAGCATGGGAAGACTTCAGGAAAGTTATTTACGGTAACAAAAAAGCAGAGAACTACGCCATGCTCGAACACAGGGTTTTCTCGGTACTCAAGAAAGAGATTTTCGGCGACCGGCTTCTTAAAGCAGCTGCACAGAAAGCCCTTGAAAAGAAGATGCAGAAAGAAAATAATTAGAATAAATTAGACCAATAATCAACTATTCCTCTATAGTAAAATATATAAAAAAGAAAGATGTAAACATAGTAGCTATTCAGAGGAATTTTCATGAAACTGAACAAGGAACTCAGGTTTGTTTTGGTCACTGCACTTATTCTCGTGCTCATTATGAGTGCTGGTTGTATCCGCGCAAAAGATAAAGGCGGAGACAACGGAGATGATGGCACTGACGG
>CAZEVB010000062.1:0-3647 GCA_964515835.1 uncultured archaeon
GGAGTAATCATTGTCCGCACACCGCAGTTTATGTCAAAGCCGATTGAAGCAAAAGTAATTACTCCTTCTTCAAGGTCAAAGGCAGATACAGAGCCAATCGGAGCACCATAACCTGGGTGAACATCTGCCAGAGCAAGGGCATATTTTTGTATTCCTGGCAAAGAAGCAAGATTCCTTAATTGTTTCAGGGAACTCCATTCTGTTTTCTCTTCTTCTTTCAGAATGTCAATCAGTTGCCTGTCGGCATAAATTCTTGCTTCTACATTCATTCCGTTTTCTTTTGGTGCAGTCCACAAATAATCATTAATCTTTTTTATTTCGCTCATTTTTTTTATCACCAATTAAACTTAATTCAGTGCCATTCCGCGAATGGCACGCGGACCGTCCCTACGCAATGGGACTTAAACATCAACAATGCACTGCGCAACCCATTTTCCGTTCTCTTCCCTGACTTCTAATTGTGAATAGGTTGCTGCCTTTACTTCTGTCATGAACTCATGCGCTTCTTTTTTCTTTTCTCCAAAACCTGTTGCAGTCAGATAAAATTCTCCTGCTCTTTCTTTTATTTCTTTTACTTTCACTGTCTTCATTATTGCTTCCTTAAAATCCAGGATAAACAGGATTTCGTTCAGAAACTCAATTAACAGGTTTTCCAGTGAATCTGCCTTAACCTGAATATCAAATCTGCCTTTCTCCTCTACTTTAGCGGAGTCAACCATCACACTAAGCATGGCTTTCGCTGTTTCGCTGAAAGCCTTTTCTTTTGTGTCTGCAGTGCCCCTGACACCAATATCTGCGGTGTGTTCAAATGTCTCGAACATTATTTATTAATGCACGGTAGTTTTATTAATAATCTCGCATACAAACTTATTATGCTACCCATCAAAAGAAGGCGCAAGACTACAAGAATACCAAAAAGGCGTAAACCTGTTTCTTCTGGTTCTCCAAAAGTCTCTAAAAAACTTACTCTTGCTTTCACCAGATTAGAGGCAAGACTTAGTTTATCAGGATTAACTACAGATGCAAAAACAAGGGCTATCGGAACTTTCATGCAGACTCTTGGTTCTTTGCCTGAAGTAAGGAAAGCTTTTAGGATAAACAGCGAAGTTACTAGTTCAGTAACTGAAGGTTTCCGAAGAACAATTAACCTGGTTTCGAGCAAAAGAGACAGGGCAACCGCATTCAGGGCTCTGAAAGGAAATCTTGAGACTCTAAGAAGAATAATTTAATTTTATAGTCTAACTAATTTGTTCTCAAAAAGGCATGTTTATTAATTATCAGATGCACAATCTTCTTATGAAAAAACAGCGCAAAATTGGGCGATTGTGGGATTCCAAGTCAAAGGGCAAAAAACTTGAAGCAGGGGAGCATATGGTTGTATCTCCTCATGAAGCCATGGAAAAGCATCTTACAGGAATAGGTCTTGATGCTGTTAAACAGGAACATGTCCTAGAAGTGTTTGGTAATTATCTTCGCGGTTCTGCTGCAGTTATTGGCAAGCATCCTGAAAGAGTAAACAGAACTGCTTATCTAAAGAACTTACAGGCTCTTGTTGGTCCAGAAAAGGCGAAAGAAATAGCTCGCATGACTGCTATGCTGGAAAAAATTTATCGCGACATTGACATGCGGAGAGAAACAAATCAGAATTAGGTTTCTATTTATTCTCTTAATTCTATTTCCACGTGAACAGATTCAGGAATGTCTACTCTCATGATTCTTCGCATTGTCCTTTCATCTGCCTCAATGTCAAGCATTCTCTTGTGGACACGCATCTGCCATTTCTCGTAGCTTTCTGTTCCGCCGCCACAAGGGCTTTTCCTGCAACTTATGAAAAGCTTTTTTGTGGGCAAAGGAATCTTTCCTGAGTGTTTTACGCCTGTTTTTTCCGCTACTTCGAGAATCTGTTCGCTAACTTCTTCGAGAATATCGTAATCCGGACTTGAGAGTTTTATCCTTGCTTTTTGCATTTAATCACGCACCTAAAAAATATTATTGAAAAATAAAAAAAATGGGGGAATGGATTTTAGTCCCTTGGTGTAACTGATGTTACCATACCTGCAGCAACTGTCTGACCCATATCCCTTATAGCGAACCTGCCTAACTGAGGGAACTTTTTGTATTCCTCGACAACAACAGGCTGTAACGGAACAATCCTTACGATTGCAGCGTCTCCTGTTTTAAGGAACTTAGGGTTTTCCTCAGCTACCTGTCCTGTTTTTGGATCAAGCTTTTTCTTGATCTCTTCTATTCTACAGCTCAACTGAGCAGTGTGTATATGGAAGACAGGAGTGTATCCAACAGGGATTGCTGTCGGATGATTCAAAACAACTATTTGTGCCTCGAACTCCTTTGCAACAGTTGGAGGGTCTTTAGTGTGCCCAATATCATCGCCTCTAGCAATATCGGTTTTTGATATGCCTCTAAGGTTGAATCCGATGTTGTCACCAGGTCCTGCTTGAGGTAATTGCTCGTGGTGCATTTCAACAGATTTTACTTCGCCTGTTTTTCCTGAAGGCATTGCAATTATCTGGTCGCCTGGTTTTATTATACCGGTTTCTACTCTTCCGACTGGTACACAGCCAACACCTTTGATGTTATAAACATCCTGTACTGGCAACCTTAATGGTTTGTCTGTTGGTGGGTTTGGAGCAGTGAATCCGTCAAGAATTTCAACAAGAGTGTCTCCCTTATACCATGAAGTCTTCTCGCTCTTCTTAACAACGTTGTCTCCTACCCAAGCACTAACAGGAACAATTTTTATTGCGTCAGCCTTGTAGCCGATTCCTGTTAAGAGTTTTGTAACTTCTGCTGATCTTTCCTTGAATTTTGCTTCTTCGTAATTAACTTCATCCATCTTGTTGAGTGCAATTACTAACTGCTTTATTCCCATTACCTGTGCAAGAAAAGCATGTTCTTTTGTTTGTGCCTGTACACCATCTTTAGTTGAAATAACCAAGACAGCGGCATCAGCTTGACTCGTGCCAGTAATCATGTTCTTTACAAAGTCTCTGTGGCCAGGTGCATCGATAATAGTGAAGTCGTTCTTTTTTCCTTCAAACTTCTTGTAAGCAACATCAATGGTTACGCCTCTTTCTCTTTCTTCTTTAAGGGTATCCATAACGTAAGCAAACGCAAATGTTCCTTTTCCTTTTGCTTCAGCTTCCTGCTGGAGTTTCCTATAATCCTGTTCTGATAACGTTCCTGTATCATATAGGACCCTACCGACTAATGTCGATTTACCGTGGTCGACGTGACCAATGAACACAAGGTTCAAATGTGGTTTTGATGCCATTCAATACACCTCCAATATACATCCTATTCATTTCTTCGTTAATAAGGGTAAACGTCAGAAATTAACTATATATTAATCTCTGAAAACATTTAAAAAAACATCTGCTACTCTCTTTGCATTACTCTAAGAAGAACTCCGGGCTTTTTGGTTTTTCATCCAGACCTTTTCTTTTTCTAATCTCTGCTACTACATTATCCTGCATTTCTCTTGGTAATTGCTCGTAACCAGCATACTCTCCGGTCCAGACTGCTCTTCCCTGGGTAGCTGATCTTATTGCCTGACTGAATCCGATGAGTTCTTTTACAGGGGCTTTCCCGATTACTATTGAGGAATCGCCTTCCTGTCTGACTTCAGT
>CAZEVB010000062.1:3747-5141 GCA_964515835.1 uncultured archaeon
GGACCTGCATCCATTGCATCCGTAAAGCCCTGTACTACAAGCTCTTTGATTTCGTGTAGTGCCTGTATTCCTCTTGTTCTGTCAATAAACACATTATTGTTGTGCACGCACCAGATTTTTTTGGAATCCTCTTTTTCAAATCCGCATTCATAGAGTTTTTCCATTAAGTGCTTGTCCTTTGGCCTGATTTTGCCTTCAATTTTTGCTTCAATAAGTTCTTTTAGAATATCTTCTTCTATTGGTTCAACACCAATCTTGAACTTGTTGTGCCTGTTAGGGCTCTTGCTTTCAACAATCCCGCTTTCTTTTGTGATTGTTTCTTTGTAAACAACAATTGGCTGGCTGACCTGGATTGCGATTTTGTGATCGTGCTCAATCCTGTACTGGGTAACCTCCAAATGAAGTTCTCCCATTCCGCTAATTAAGTGCTCTCCGGTTTCCTGGTTTATTGAAGCAACGATGTTAGGATCTTCTTTCATTATCTGCCTCAAAACCTCAATCAGCTTCGGCAGGTCCTTTGTGCTTTTTGCTTCCACACTAATTGTGATTACTGGTTCTGAACTGCTCTTGAATTCCTCGAAAGGAACAATGTCTTCACTGGAGATTGTTTCTCCTGCATAAACTTCTTTTAAACCAACAATAGCTGCAATGTTTCCTGCAGGAATCTTTTCTACAGGAATCCTGTCCGGACCCATGTAAACAGCAACCTGCTGAATATTAACTTCAATCTTCTGACCAATTGCCTTTACTTTTGTGCCTCTCCGGATTGTTCCTGAGTAAACCCTGCCGGTAGCAATGTCTCCTGCGTGAAGATCTGTTGTTACATCTGTAACCATCATTGAGAATCCTGCTTTAGGGTCACAATTAGTTATTGCCTTTCCCATTTCGCTTTCAGGGTCACCCGGCCATAATACTGGTGTCCTGTACTTTTGTGATTCTCTCGGGTTAGGTGAATGTGAAATAACCATTTTTAGAATAGCTATGTGCAACGGGCTTTTTTCTGCCAGTTCTTTCTGTTTTTCGTTCTTACAGTAATCGAAAACATCCTTGAAACTTATTTTGGTTTCCTGCATTCTCGGAGCCGAAACAGCCCACTTATGATAGCCAGAACCAAACACGACTGAACCGTCTTCAACTTTAACAGTCCACTCGTTCTTGAACTGTTTAGGTGCATTAGCCTTAATGAGCTTGTTGACACCCGCAATTGTCTTCATGAATTTTTCCTGCATTTGTTCCTGGGTAACCTTTAATTCTGTTACTAACCTGTCAACTTTGTTAATGAATAGAACAGGCTTAACATACTCTCTGAGTGCCTGCCTCAAAACTGTTTCTGTTTGTGGCATTACTCCTTCAACAGCATCAACAACAAGAATAACTCCGTCTACTGCTCTCAT
>CAZEVB010000063.1:0-5094 GCA_964515835.1 uncultured archaeon
GCAGAGTCAACTGCATTTTCGCTGTCAAGAGTTATTGTTCCTGAAAGGTTTAGTCTTGGTTCTTCTATCTTTGAAATATTAACATCAATTTCTGCGAGTTTTTCTTCAATCTCCATTTTGATTAAAGCAAAATCATACTCTAAACCATAGTCAGCAAATATAAGGTCATACTGCAGGAAGAGGTTAAAATTAAGTCCTTCAATCGTGTTAAGTGCTGTATTAATGTCCTCTAGTAAGTGCGAGTGATTTCCGTCAAGGGCAATAGAGAAAGATGGCTGTATTTCTGCTGCACTGATTTCCGCCGAATACACATTATTTGTATCCTTTATTTCATCAATAAGCGCATTTACATCAACATCGCTGACAGCAGTAATGTTCCCGCCGGCATTCAAGAGCATTTCAGGTTTTAGTTCAGCTACAGTAAACTTACTTTTCAATGAAACCTGTTGCGGGGTAGCTGAAAGGTTTTCTTCTTCCCGCGCAAGAACCGTTGTTTCTGTTGCACCAGAAAGAAGCATGCTAAGCTCTACTCTTAAAATATCTCCTTCTTCAGCTATCCCTGAGAACTCTGCATTAACAAGCGCATCAGCAAGAGTGTGCTCTTTTGTAATATTCAGGTCTTCGCTCTTTATTGTGATTGTCTGCGGGACCTCAACGACCCCAGAACCGATTACCTCAGCATATTCAAAAACTTCCAAAGCCCTGATTTTTTCATTTAAGTAAGACAATTTTGCTTCATTCTCAAAGTAAACTTGTGCTTTGTATATTGGCGTGCCAATGCCGCTGCCACTTGATGAAATCCAACCAGAGTTGACTTTCCTTATTCCCTCAACAGAATAAATTGCATCATCAATTTCCTTTATTTCTTTGTCAGAGTATGCAAGAACATAAAAAGTATTGAAGATTGTTATTAACTGTCCTTCAACCCCACTCGCAGTGAAAGCAAGTTGGGTTGGTGGTTCTGGTTCAGGCGCTCCGTCGTCATTGCTTTGATTATTATTACCAGAACTGGACATTATTGCAAAGCCGACAGTAGAACCAACAATAGCAAGAATCATTACCCATACAATAATTGATTTCCGCATCTTTTCAGCAGATTCTTTCTTTATGACTTCAGGACTCTTGAATTTAACCATCTTTAACCATCTCTGTCTTAAAGTTTAATACAGGTTATTATTTTAATTGTTAGCCAGACAAACTTATTATTAGAAACAAGTTTTTGGTGAGTTTATGGACAAAGGATCAATGGTTTTAGTTGAATTTACAGGCAGAGAAGAAATAACAAAAGCAGTGTTTGACACCACTGACGAAAAGGCAGCCACAGAAGCAGGCTTAACAAAAGAAGGTGCCATCTACAGGCCAGTAGCTGTTTTTGTCGGAGACGGCGAACTAATCAAGGGCCTTGATGAGGCAATAGAAGAAATGAAAGAAGGAGAAGAAAAAACAATTACTATTTCTCCTGAAAAGGCATTCGGAGAAAGGAATGCCGAGTTAGTTACAGTCTTACCTTTACAGGAATTCAAGAAAAGAAAAATGCAGCCATATGTAGGACTGATTATAGAAGCAGACGACAGGCAGGGAAGAGTACAATCAGTTTCCGGGGGAAGAGTCAGGGTTGACTTTAATAATCCGTTAGCGGGGAAGAACCTTGAATACACAATAAAGGTCGTTAAAGAAATCAAGAAAGACGAAGACAAGGCAAAAGAACTTGTAAACAAATTCCTTCCGCTGAAAGACAAGACACCAACAGTAAAAGTCAAGGGAAACGAAGTTATTGTTACACTGCCGGCAGGACTACCAAAAGAAATAAAGCCGCTTAACGATCTTCTCGCAAAAACAATTACCAACAAAATCAAAAGCATAGAAAAAGTCAGTTTCGAAGAAGAAACAGAGAAAAAAGAAGACAAGAAAACCGAACACAAGAAAAATGAAAAGCCGAAAAAAGAAAGCAAATAGATTCTTTTTTAAATATTACCGAAGATAAGACTTAATGTGAGAGAAGCTCACCACACTGTTTTTGGTGGATTAACTATGGAAGTTAAAGATATAAAGACAGGAACAACAACTGTTGGAATAAAAATAGCGAATGCTGTTGTTTTGGCTGCAGATATGCGTGCTTCAATGGGACACATTGCCTATGATGAAGAATCAAAGAAAGTCTACAAGATAACCCATTACATGGGGCTGACAAATGCAGGCAATGTCGGAGACTCACTCTCAATAATAAGGTTCCTTAAGGCACAGGCAAAACTTTATGATATTGAAAGAGAAACAAGAATGTCTCCAAAGGCAGCAGCAACTTTTCTCTCAAATATTCTTAACGGGAACAGATACGCGCCTTATATAATTCAGACAATCATAGGCGGAATCGGCGAAGAACCGGAAATGTACGAAGTTTCACCTTTCGGAGGAATACTCGAAAGAAATAAATACGCAGCAAACGGTTCAGGAACAGAAATGGCTTTAGGCACACTTGACAATTATTATAAAGAAGACATGACTGAACAAGAGGCAATTGTCTTGGCAATAAAGGCAGTTGAAGCAGGAAAAAGAAGAGACATTTACTCAGGAGGAGTAAGCGTCAAAGTAGCAGTAATTGACAGCAAAGGCTTCAGATATCTTAGTGAAGAAGAAGTAAAGAACGCAAAAGAACCACAAAAAATAAATAACGGAAGAAACAAGATAAAGAAATAGATTCTGCTGTTAACTCCAAAAATAAATTAAATCAAATTACAGGTTTATTTAATTCTTAATAACTAGCAAAACACAATAAGGAGAATTACAAATGAGTTACATAAAAGAAGTAAAGCAGATTGTAGAAAATAATCTGCCAGCAAACGCTAACATTAGCAGCGTAGAACTTGAAGGACCAGAAGTCGTTATCTACACAAAAAACCCGGCAATTTTCTTTGATAATGACAAGTACGTCGCAAAGATAGCTGCAGAACTAAAAAAAAGAATCAAGACAAGGACAGACAAGTCCCTGTTAACCGAACCCGACTATGCAAAAGAACTTATACTTAAAATAGTTCCAAAAGAAGCAGACATCAAAGACATACAATTTGATGCCTCATTCAGCCAAGTCAGCATTGATGCAATAAAACCAGGTCTGGTTATTGGCAAGGGAGGAGAAACCCTCAAAAAAATAACCTTACAGACAGGCTGGACCCCGAACATAGTAAGGGCACCAACAACAAACAGCGAAATACTTAACGGAATCAGGCACCATTTACACAAATACCACGCAGAAAGAAAAAAGATACTTAACAGCATTGCAGAAAAAATTTATGAAGAGAAAATGGGCAACAATAGCTGGGTCAGAGTAACTGCCCTTGGCGGATACAGGCAAGTCGGAAGAAGCTGCATGATGCTTGAAACCAGAGACACAAGAGTATTACTTGACTGCGGTATTAACGTAGCATCACACGAAGACCCATACCCTTACCTTGAAGCACTTAGATATCCTCTTGACGAGATAGACGCAGTTATTATTACACACGCACACTTAGATCACTCAGGATTCGTGCCATACCTGTTCAAAATGGGTTACAGAGGACCAGTATATTCTACAGAACCAACAAGAGACCTAATGGCACTCCTGCAATTTGATTACATTGATGTTTTAGTAAAAGAAGGCAAAGAACCGCCATACAGCGAAAGAGACGTAAAAGAAATGGTGAAATACTGCATTCCCCGAGAATACAGGGAAGTTACAGATATTGCACCAGACATAAGAATTACCCTGCATAACGCAGCACACATACTCGGAAGTGCAAGCATACACCTGCATTTAGGTCAGGGAGCACACAATCTCGTTTATACTGGAGACATGAAATACGGTTTCACTAGACTATTTGACAACATCGACATGAGATATCCGCGACTGGAAACCCTGATAATTGAAACAACTTACGGCGGAAGAGACGATATCCAGCCAAACAGACAGGATGCTGAAGAAAACTTACTCAAAATAATTAACCAAGGAATCGAAAAAGGCGGAAATATACTTATCCCGGTATTTGCAGTAGGAAGAGCACAAGAAATCATGTTAGTTCTTGAGAACTTCTACAGACGCGGTTTACTTAATCCCGACATAAAATGCTATGTAGACGGCATGACAAGAGAAGCTTCCTCAATACACACAGCATACCCGGAGTATCTGAGGCAGAATGTGCAAAGAAGAATCCTGCAGAACGACTCGCCATTTACATCAGACCTGTTCCTTGAAGCAAAAGCACAGGACAGGGATGCTGTTCTGGAAGACAAGGGCGCAATTATCATGGCATCCTCAGGAATGCTTACAGGAGGACCATCAGTACATTATCTACATAACATGGCTGAAGACCCAAGAAACTCACTAGTCTTTGTCGGATGGCAGGGAGAAGGCTCAACAGGAAGAAAACTGCAGTCAGGAGTAAAATCATTGCCAATTGCCGCAGAAAACGGCAAGACAAAAGAGCTAAGGATGGGTATTAACGTAGAAACATGCGAAGGATTCTCCGGGCATAGCGACAGGAACCAGTTATCCGGCTACATCAGAAACCTTAAACCAAAGCCAAAGCGTGTCCTGACTAACCACGGAGACAAAGCAAACTGCATAGATTTCGCCAGATACATTACAAATCGCTTCAAGGTAAGCGCTTATTCAATGAATAACCTTGACGCAATGAGACTCAAATAATAACCAAATAGTACAATAATCTATTTGAAAAAGAAATAATCTGTTTCTTATATCCTATATACATAACCGGATTTTTTTCGTTTTTTTGTTATTCCAAAAAATACCCAAAAAAACGCCGTTATACATAATGAAGAAGGCCAGATTGACCCCTAATCTGCACAAAAATTCTGGAAACAGCGTTATACATAAAATAAAGCGCTATTTAGCCTTGGTTTACCGAAAAGTATATAAATAACTTAGTTCTTATATAGAACATGAAAGAAAACGAGTTGAAAGAGAGGGTGTCAAAGCTTTGTAAAGCTTTGGAAAAGGGGGGTACGCAGTTAAGCGATAACTGCATTGCACTAAATAAAAACCCCATTTGACGCATCCCCAGTTTTGCGCCTCGCGGGGGAAGGGCGAGTCCCTTCCCC
>CAZEVB010000064.1:0-5039 GCA_964515835.1 uncultured archaeon
GGATGGGAAAAATTAAAGCCCTCTAACTTTGCGAGGTCCTCATTAATTTTTGGATTGTATTTCATTGTGCAGGAACCAAGAGGATAGAAACCCGAGTCAATCCCATAGTTCATTTTGCTGAGATTGGTGTAATGCCTTACAACCTCTATCTCGCTAAGGTCTGGAATATCCAGATTATCCCGTTTAAGGTCTACTGGGATGATGTCTTCTTTCTCAGGAACATCAAGTTCTGGCAGGAAGCATGCTTTTCTTCCTTCATAACCTTTATCAAAAATTGTTTTCATTGAACCGCCTCCTTTAAGGCGGCAATAAATTCATCAATATCCTGTTTGGAGTTTTGTTCAGTCACGCAAACGAGAAGAGAATCCTTTAGTTCAGGATAATCTTTTTCAAGAGAATAACCCGCAATAATCTTTTTCTCAAGCAGTTTTTGTTGTATCTGCCCAGCATTATTTGTCTTCACTACGAACTCGTTAAAGAAAGGAGCACTAAACAGCAGTTCGACACCTGCTTCATTTAGTTTTTCTGCGACATAATGTGCTTTCTGCAGATTGAGGTTTGCCAGTTCCATTAAACCGGATTTTCCAAGCAATGCCAGGTGGATTGTTGCCGCGAGGGCACACAATGCCTGGTTGGAACAGATATTTGAGTAAGCTTTTTCCCTACGGATGTGCTGTTCCCTTGCCTGCAGAGTTAAAATATAACCCGTCCTGTTTTTTTCGTCAACTGTCTTACCGACCAGCCTTCCTGGAATTAGACGCATAAATTTTTTTGTTACTGCAATAAAGCCGACATGCGGACCGCCGAAAGACATTGGATTGCCGAATGACTGCGCATCACCTGCAACAATATCCGCGCCAAGTTCTCCAGGTGACTTGAGCAATCCAAGGGAAGCGGCTTCATTAACACAGACAATGAGAATTGAGCCTTTCTCATGAACTAGTTCTGCGGTTTTTGCGAGGTCTTCTATGCAACCAAAGAAATTTGGGTATTGTACAACAACTGCGCCTGTTTCATCAGATAATTTTTCTTTTAAGTTCTCAAACGAAGTTACTCCGTTATCGAGGGATATTTCTTCAAGAAGAAGAGAGTTTGCTTCAGCATAAGTGTTCGCTGTTTGTTTGTACTGCGGATGCACCGCACTCGAAATCAGGAACTTTGTTTTTTTGGATGAGTTCTTTGCAATGATAATTGATTCTGCAAGGGCATTTGCTCCGTCATACATTGATGCGTTACAGAGATCCATTCCAGTTAACTCAGAAATCATGGACTGCCACTCGTAAATGCTCTGCAGCATACCCTGCGAAATTTCCGGCTGATATGGAGTGTATGCAGTTAGGAATTCAGACCTTAATGCCAAATGAGAAACTGCTGCAGGGATAAAATGGTTATAGCATCCTGCACCAAGAAAATAATTATAAGTTGTTGTCGTAGCGTTCTTCTGCGATAAAGAAGAAACATGTTTTTTGAGGGCTGACTCGTCAAGTGGTTCTCCGACAGCCAGATTTTTTTTCAGGAAAATGCTTTCAGGAACGTCCCTGAAAAGGTCGTCAAAAGAAGAAAGCCCTATTTGTTTGAGCATCTGTTCCTGCTGGGTCCTAGTATTAGGTACAAAATCCATTACAGCACCTTCTAATGCCCTTCTTTTTCCAGATATTGTTTGTATGACTCTGCATCCATTAGACTATCTGCCTCTTTGAGGTCACTCATTTTTATTTTAGCAATCCATCCTCCCTCGTAAGGTTCTTTGTTAATCAGGTCAGGAGAATTTTCAAGTTCCTTGTTTACCTCAATTATTTTACCGCTTAATGCCGCATAAACATCACTAACTGACTTAACTGACTCAAGAGTAGCGAAAGATTTTGACTGAGAAACTTCTTTTCCTTCCTCAGGTAGTTCCACAAAAACAATATCTGTGAGAGCATTCTGCGCGTAGTCTGTTATTCCTACTGTTGCAATGTCTCCTTCAATCTTTGCCCACTCGTGTTCTTTTGTATACTTTAGCCCATCTTTAACTTCAGTCATGTAAAACCCCCTAACTCCGCCTGTAAAAAGGCAGTTTTATTATTTTTGCTTTATGTAAATTTGAACGTATTTCTATATTTAAGGTTGATCCTTCTTTTGCGAATTCTTTTGGCACAAACCCCAGACCGATACCCTTGTGCATAGTCGGACTGAAGGTGCCTGAACTAACTGCACCGACTGCTTCACAAGAATCATTGAATATCTTGTAGCCGTTTCTGGGAATAGCTCTGTCAGCCATCTCAAACCCGATTAGTTTCTGGTTATCATTTTCTTTTCTCCTGAGGACTGCTTCCTTGCCCTCAAAGTCTTTTGTCAGGTCAGTTACCCATGAGTAACGGCAATGCAACGGAGAAACGTCATCATGCAACTCATGACCATAAAGATTCATTCCTGATTCCAGTCTTAAAGAATCTCTCGCACCCAAGCCCACAGGAAGGAGAGAAAACTCCTTGCCAGCCTCCAGCAGTTCATTCCAAATTAAACAGGCTTTGTCTGCGTCAAAATAAATTTCGAAACCATCTTCTCCGGTGTAACCCGTTCGCGAGACAATTGTCTGCACACCCAAAACATCTGCTTCCTTGAAAGCATAATAGTTAATTTCAGAGAGTTTGCAGTCAGTCAGTTTTTGCAGGATTTTTTCTGAGTGCGGACCCTGCAAATCAAGTTTTGCTGTTTCTTTACTCTTGTCTTCAACAGAAACATCAAAATCGTACTTGTCTTTCACTGAAACCAAAAAAGCATAATCTTTTTTTATGTTAGAGGCATTAACAACTAACATGAATTTTTCGTCAGAGAACTTGTAAACCGTCAGATCATCAATTGAGCCCCCGCTTTCGTTGCACATGACTGAGAGATTAACCTTGCCGACAGCCAGGCTATGCAGGTTTCTTGAAAGAGCTTTCTGCAGGAAAGGCAAGGCATCCTTTCCTCTAACATAAATTTCCCCCATGTGACAAATGTCAAACAAGCCAGCGTTATTTCTCGTGTTATGATGCTCATCGAGTATAGAAGAATAATAAACAGGCATATCCCAACCAGCAAAGTCAACTATATGGCCTTTCAGTTTTACATGCTCATCATACAAAGGAGTCTTCATTTTTCCTGTCTCCCTAGTCTGTTGACAAGCATTGCTGCAGTTGCATGCAAGAGATCATGTGCCTGCCTGATTTCCGGGTGATAAGATAATTCTACTCCGAGAAGATCAGAAACAGATAAGCCAGAGTAGATTGCTGAGGATACGACATCTATTCTTGCAAACGCATCCTTGCCGAATGCCTGTGCACCAAGAAGTTTTCCTTTCTCGTCAGTAACCAACTTTATTGCTAGTTCCTGTGCCTTGGGATGCCAACCGTAAAGGTTCTTCCCCCTGAGTTTTGCACTCTTAACAGAAAAACCAGCTTTTGTTGCAGCTGTTTCTGTTAGGCCTGTGGAAGCAAACTCATAGTTTTCTAAGCTCAACACAAATGTTCCCAAGGCTCCCTTGTAGGGAATGTTCAGAGAAGCCAGGCGATAAGCAACCACTAAGCCCTGCTGGTAAGCAGAACTGGCCAGGTTGGCTGAACACTCTTTTTTTGTCACCATGTTTGTTACTGCAGCCAAGTCACCGGCAGCATAAATGCCTTTAATAGTTGTTTCCATGAACTCGTTTGTCAGAATACCATTAGGGGTTTTCTCTATTCCTGTTTCTTTTATAAGCAAAGTATTTGGAGAAACACCGGCACTCATCATGAGCTTGTCGTACAGGATTTTTCCCTTATCTGTTACAACTTCTTTTTCAGTTATTTCCTCTGCTTTTGTTGACAGCAGTACCTTTATGCCCTTGGATTCGAGAAGAGAAACAAGGTTATCGGAAATGTCTTTGTCCAAAGAATTTGCGAGAAGCCTGTCAGCCATGTCGATGAGAGTGACTTCATAGTTTTTCTTTCGCAGAGCATAAGAAACTTCTACTCCTATTGCACCGCCGCCTATAACAGTAATCTTTTTTGCTTTGCCGAGCGACTCACAAAAAGAATGGCAGTCCCTGTCATCATGGAAAAGGAAAACGTTTTTTCCGAGTAATTCTTTCACTCCGTTTATCGGAGGAACAATCGGCTTTGCCCCTACCGAAATTAACAGTCGGTCAAAAGGAACTGTTTGTTTGGTTGTCTTGACTTCTTTTTTCTTTGTATCAATCGAGATTGCCTTTTCTCGCACAACTGATATGCCCATTTTTTCCAGACTTATGTTTTCTTTCAGGCACTCTAAACCAATCTTGCCTTCAAGACATGCAGGCATTGAACAGCTGTGTAAAAGATCAAATCCTTTTTTGTCTATAATTGTTATGTCAAAATTAGCACGCAGTTTTTTTAGTGTGAAGGCACAGGCAAATCCTGCAGACCCCAAACCAATGATAACAAGCTTTTCAGCCATAAAACCACTATCAGATAATATCTACTTGACTCCCTTTAACTACTTTACCGATAAGGTAAGCATCTTCTCCTTTTTTCTTTAGTTCTGTTAAAAGAGCCATGCTATTTTTTTCTGAAGCAATCAAGACCATTCCAATCCCCATGTTGAATGCACTGAACATTTCGTTCCTGCCCACATTTCCGTTATCTTGGATTATCTTGAAAATGTGGGGAGTTCTTACTTTTGATATCTCAACCAAAGCACCTCTTCCTTTTGGCAGTATTCTTTGCAGGTTATCAAATATTCCTCCGCCAGTAATGTGTGAAATGCCCTTTATCTTTGACTTGTTCTTGAGACCTAAAATTACCTTAGAATAACTCTTGTGTGGTTCGAGGAGTGCTTCTCCAATAGTCCTGTCAAGTTCAGGAACATGAGCATTAACAGAATAACCTGCAATCTCAAATAGAACCTTTCGGGCTAAAGAATAACCATTAGTATGCAGACCTGAAGAAGGTAGTGCAATTAAGACATCACCAGAGCCAATGTTCCTGCCGTCTATTACTTCATCGTGGTCAACAACACCAATCATTGTTCCTGCCAGGTCATACTCTCCCTTTTCATAAGTG
>CAZEVB010000065.1:0-2117 GCA_964515835.1 uncultured archaeon
TTAGCTGCCCATTCCTCATCAAAAACACCGTTGGCTACCTCACTTACAAGGCTCCAACCATGACTGCCTGCAATGGAAACAAGTTTCATTACATTACCATTAACTTTCGGGAGACCTATTTTTGAGGCAGTTGCCTCATCAGTCTGCTGGACAGCACCATAAACAGTTGACATGTTATCGGCAAAGGAACAAACAATATCTATTTTATTGAGCACTCCTGTGTAATTGCCTATTTTCCTCAGGTTATCAAGCTGTTTCGGTGCCTGATTAACCACATCTGCAACCTGGGCAACGACACTCACAATATCAAGTGATTTCTTGAAAATCCTGAAAAACCCTATAACCCAGCTGTTGTTCAGGCGCATCTTCCCTTTTTCCGATTCCGCTCTCGCAACATCCGCCCATGATGAAGCAGGTCCAAGATAATTACCTAATCCAAAGACAGTACGCTTCAGGCTATCGTAATAATAATCCTCAAGCTCCTCTTCAGAGAGACCTGGAACATCCGCACCCAAAAGATAACGAGGTTTTGACTTCATCTCATCAAAGAAATCAGCGTAATTGTTAGTGCACTTGTTAGCCACGCACTCCTCACTTACCACACAGTCAGAAGCACTACAGCAGTTGAGTTCCTCATCATAACCACCCATTGCAAGCTCACCACCGCAACAAATGTAATTGCGCGGATAATAACCCCCTGAATCCTTCAAGATTTGTTTTCCTGTACTTCCCTTAGAAACACATTTAGCTACTCTGGTAGGTTTGTAGTCAAGATAAGACCACAGGCAACAACCTGAAGGACAATCACTGCTTTCAGAACACTCATTCTGGCTTGGAGGAGGTTCAGGAGGATCTGGAGGAGGCTCCTGAGCAACACACTTGTGGTTAGTGCATTTTTTTCCAGAATCACAGTCAGAGTTGCCACAACAGTCAACTCCCTGCTGCTTATCAGTTATATGAAAGCCGTCTGAACAACAATAATTATAAACACCAGCAACCGAACACTTGTAAGTACCGTCACCATACTGCAGGCAACTGCCAGAATTACATTGAGAGCCCTCTGAACAACTCTCACACAATTCTTTCCTTTCAGTTCCCTGGTCCACGCACTTGTGGTTTTCACAGAGATAACCTTCCTTACACTCTGAATCACTGCAGCAGTCAACCCACACCTGTTTATTGGTCAGGCGATATCCGTCCCCACAGCAGGTGTTAGAAACATCGGCAATGCTGCACTTGTAACGGTCGTCGTCATAATGCCGGCAGGTTCCTGATTTGCAGTCGGAGCCAAAAGAACAACTCTCACACAGGTCTTTTTTTTGTACAGGATCATCAAGTTTGTCTATGCAGTGACCTGTTCCCTGTTCACAGATTTCTCCAACCCTGCACTCGCTGGATTCTTTGCAACACTCATAACCCGATTCACAGCAGTAACCATGTGTACAGTTGTTTGACTTACACTGGTTGTCAACAGAACAACTTTCCCAGAGTTCTTTCTGATCCTTTACACAGTAGAACTCGTCAATGCAGTTCCATGCAACTCCCTTGTCCTTGCAGTCATAGTCAACAAGACAACAATCTTCGCCTGCCTTGCAACAAATACTTGCATACTGATGCGGCACCCAGTCACAGTTCCCTGACTGACAGGAACCAGCATTATTGCAAAACTCACCATCTGCCAGAAGCGAATATGCCGGAATACAAATGACCAACGTCAGCAGGACAGTAAGCACTTTCAAGTTGTAAGCCATTTAACTATTAACAATGTTTCTTTGTATTTAAGATTAATGATTAAGCAATGGCAAGAGCACCGGGAAACCCCAATGTTTAAATAAACTTTCGGGTTTTCTTTGTTTTAGTGGGTTATATCGTACACAGAAAAGAGTTTTAGGTTTTATTCTTTGGATTCTCTGGATAAACTTGCGGATGAAAGGTGTTTGGATGGCTAAAGGAAAAGGCATTGATTTTCGCGAACTAGAAACAAAGTGGCAGAAGCACTGGGATTCTAACAAGATTTGTGCATTTGATGTTAATGCGAAAGGAAGCATTTACAGCATAGATACTCCCCCACCGACTGTTTCAGGGAGAATGCACTTAGGCCATGCTTTTTCATACAC
>CAZEVB010000065.1:2217-5034 GCA_964515835.1 uncultured archaeon
CACTGCACTTTCGGAGACCTTGATGATGTTGAATGGGTAATGGAGTTTGACATGCCTATAATCGAGATTGTCGGCAAGGACGGCAAATTTAATGAAAAAGCAGGAAAATATGAGGGAATGAAATCACTGGAAGCAAGAAAGGCAATTATCAAGGATCTGGAGGAAGCAGGGCACATAGAAAAAATAGAGCCAATAAGGCACGTTGTTAATATTCACGAAAGATGCAAAACAGATATTGAGATTCTGACTTCAAGGCAATGGTTCCTGAAGTACATGGACCTGAAAAAAGAGTTCCTGAAAAAAGGCGAGGAACTGAACTGGTACCCAAAATACATGAAGGTCAGGTATGACAACTGGATTAAGGGACTGAAGTGGGACTGGAGTCTTTCAAGGCAGAGGTTCTTTGGAGTGCCTTTCCCTGTCTGGTACTGCAAAGAATGCGACCATGAGATAATGGCAAGAATAGATGACCTGCCTGTTGACCCGATGCAGGACAAACCACCTATTGAGAAATGCCCGAAGTGCGGGTGTACAGAGTTTGTTCCAGAAAAAGATGTTCTGGATACCTGGATGACCTCTTCCCTGACACCTCAGATTAACTCAAAGTGGGCTACAGATGAAGAGTTCCACAAAAAACTTTTCCCAATGAGCATGAGGCCACAGGCCCACGACATTATCACCTTATGGGCATTCAACACTGTCGTAAAGGCTTACCTGCATGAAAAGAAACTCCCCTGGAAAGACATAATGGTTTCCGGGCACGCACTTGACTCAAAAGGAAGGAAAATGTCGAAGTCCTTGGGCAATGCCGTTGACCCGAATGAAATGATTAAAAAATACTCGGCAGACATTCTGAGGTACTGGGCTGCTTCAGGAACACTCGGAGACGACCTGCCGTTGCAGGAAAAAGAATTTGTTTCCGGAAGAAAATTCATTGTAAAGATTCTTAATGCAGCAAAGTTCGTTAACATTGCAACAAAAGAATTCAAGGAAACCAGCAGTTACAATTTCAGGGTTCCTGACTTATGGATTATGAGCAGATTTAATCAGACAAAAAAGATTGCGGAAGAAAACCTGGAAAAGTACGAGTTTGCAAAAGCACTTTCAGTTCTGAGGAACTTCTTTTGGCTGGAGTTTGCTGACTTCTACATTGAGGAAGTAAAATACAGGATTTACGGCAAAAACAAAGAAAGCAGGGAAGCTGCACAGCAAACCCTTCTAAGCATTATGCTTGACATGGTTAAAATGCTCGCACCTTATGTACCGCACACCGCAGAAGAAATTTATCTTGAAGTATTCAAATCAAGGGCAGCAAAAAAGAGTGTGCACGTATGCAGCTGGCCGGAAACCGACGAAGAAAAGATAAGTGAAGAGAACGAAGAAAAAGGTGAACTTCTGAAAGAGATTGTTTCTGCATTAAGAAAACACAAAAGCGAATTAAACCTGCCATTAAACAGCACCCTTGAAACAGTCAGGATTATTACGAAGGCTGAGAAAACAAAAGAAATCCTGAAAGAAACAGAAGAGGAAATAAAGAACATTATGGCAGTCAAAAATATTTCTTTTGCTGAAAAAGAATCAGGCAAAGGCACTAAAGCAAAAGTAAATGATAATCTGATTTTAGAGACCGAATAAACCCCTGCGCAAACTTTAAATATAATCCTTACCTAATTGAAATAGATGAAAAAAGGAGTTATTCTTGTTGCTATAATAGTCATTGCCGTACTCATCTATTTGGCACTGCCTAAATATGCACCATACGAAAAACTCAATTCCCTGGAAAAAAAGTATGGTTTAACTGACTCACTAATGCCGGAGTCTGCTGAACAAATAACGATGCTCAAAGCAGAACTCAAGGCATTACAGAAAAGTCTTGAGGACGAAGAAGGAAAACAGGCAGAAGCAGTAAGAGTGCTAGTTGAAATAAGACTTGATCTTGCGGGAGCAGCAGAAAACTTTTTCAAGGCATCAAAATACCTTGGAGCAATAAGCCCTTTTTCGGATAACTGCAAACCAGGAAAACCGGTTTACGAAGCAAAAAGACTTATGGAAGAAGCACTCACAAAATCAAAAACAGCTTCAGACAGAATGAAACTCTTTCTCACTAAATACTCTGCAGAAGCAGGCGGCTTCGGAGTGAATAACAATTACGCCAAAGAATACGCCGACTTTCTGGAAGAATCTCTCTTAAGAGACAAGCACAGCCTGGATGCTTTCTGTTAAAAACAATTCGCCTGAACCAGTTTTTATGGCACAAGTTATTGCTCTAGGTGCAGAAGCACAAATATCAAAGGATAGTTACTTAGACAAAGAAACTGTTGTAAAGAACAGACTGGAAAAGAAATACCGGAATGAAACACTGGACTTGGCAATAAGAAAGAGCAGGACAAAACAGGAAGCTCTTCTTTTACATCACGCAAAACTGGCGGGAGTGAATACCCCGATTGTTTACAAGACAAACCGCAAAGGCACTATTGTCATGGAGCACATTAATGGAAAATTGTTGAGGGAAAATCTTGGCAAAGAAAACTACAAAGGCATATGCAGGGAAATCGGCAGCGGGATTGCAAAAATACACGGAGCAGGAATTGTTCACGGCGACTTAACAACAAGCAACCTTATTATGCGCGACAAAGAACTTTTCTTTATTGACTTTGGTTTGGGTTTTTTCTCAAAAAAACAGGAAGATTTTGCTGTTGACCTCCTCAATTTCAAGAAGACTTATTCCGCAACCCACTTCAATCTCCTTGAGGGATGGGAAATAATAACAAATGCATACACAAAAGAATTTCTGCAGGGAAAAGAAGTTGTTGCAAA
>CAZEVB010000066.1:0-4999 GCA_964515835.1 uncultured archaeon
ACCATTATGCTGTAAAATTACGGAGGGAATTATTGGAAAACTGTAAATTTTACATTGAAAAAATCACGCTGGAAATGGCTTAATGTGGCTTATCTGAGTAGGGGAACCGGAGGGCTATGATTATTGGAATAATTGTTATGTATAAACCGGGGGGATTTTGGAGCGAGATAAGTAATATTTTCTCTTAAAATAACAAAGAATCAGATGCGCTTCAGGTCGTCTCGCAGATGCCTTAGCCAATCGCAAGTATTGGCATCGGGGGTTTTTCCCTGCGCATCATAAAAATGACCATCCTTAGCCTGAAAAAGATTGACTCCGAAAGCAGTCACGCGGTGGGTGATTTACGTGCCGAACATGCTGACTGGCCTAGCATACGTGTGTATATCCACCATTTTTTGGGCTTTTGGCCGCTTTCTTTTGGCAGACCTACCAGAACCAATACTGATTTTTGCTGATTTTGGCGCGGTAGAAACCTTGTGAGATCGGCTTTTTGGAGGCATGTAAAAATAGGGGCACTAGAAGAATATAAGGGTTTGTAGGTGTTAAAACAGAGTATTATGTAGCATTTGACTACATAACTCATAACCTTTAGGTATAATTATATCGATTTCCCGAAGACTAAATCATAAAATTCAGGGGTGTGGGGGTTGTCTCTGTAAGTAACAAAAGATGTTTCAAACCTCTTGTGTTCGGTCAGTCCTGCATAATCAACAAGCCTCTGGAGCCGAGACACAGTGTTTTGCATCAAAACACTGGGAAGAAGCGGTCTGGTTATCCCCAGTTCTCTTCTTATTTTTCTGTTTGGATCAAGAATCATTGTTGTTGATCTTGTTTCCATTTCGTCCCTAAAACGGTCTGTTCTGGCTTTAGTGGTTGTTAGTATCACTTGATTGTTCTCAATATCAACATTCACCTGAACAGATCTTTCGTAATCCTGGAGTGGCCGGACTTTGTGGACAATAAAACGCACAAAGGGATGTTTCTTCTTAACTTTTTTCATCCATGCCTTAATCTGTCTTTCTGAGGCTTTTGCAGGCTGCCTGAAAAGAGAAAGGTTAAGGCGAGGTACTTAAAACCATTCTTCCATTGTTTGAACATGATTATTCCTAATGGGGTCTGTTCGGATAAGCATTCTTCCGTGTTCGATGTTGTCAAAATGGCGTAAAGAGAATTGCTCAGGTTCACGATAAGAAAGATATGGCAAGGTTATGTGAGGAAAGAGAGTTCTTAGAACTCTTAATCCATAAATCTTTGTCCTGTACTGGTTCCTCAGTAAAGGCAGCAGTTTGAGTTCGCTTGGAGAACCTTTGGAATGTCTTGGTTTTGGAGGTATTTTTTCAGAAACCTGCTTCTTAGATGCGGGTTTCTTAACAGAAACAATTGCCCGAGATTTTCGCTTTTGCATGCTGAAACACTAACTAAAGCTTATTCCTTGGCTTCTCTCTTTTTTAAGTATCTTTTTCTATTCTTCGGGTTTCTCTCATCAATAGCAGTTATTCTTTTTGATCCTTCTCTTAATATTCTTCCTTCTTTCCTGAGCAGGTTAATTCGTGCATCAGACATTTCCTCTTTAAACTGAGTAAAGACCCTTTCATTGTGTAAAGTGGAATCAAATTTAACATCCTCTGTGAATCTTCTTCTCCCAGAGCCCCTAAATACTTCTTTATTTCCTTCATTAAGAACACTTATTAGACTTCCTCTGTGTTTTTTTACTTCCTTCATGCGCCTAACTTTTCTAGCAGTATCTTTAGGTGTTTTTGCGGCACTGGTGGTTTTTGATTTAATGGTTTTAGGAGGTGTTTTCATTTTTCTCATTGGCAATGACCCTCTTTTTCTAAGCATAAATAACTATGGTGTTTGATATATAATTAATTATGCCTAATTAAAGGAGAATATAAACTGTTCCCTTAGAATAAGTTTATTCTGAAACAATTAAAGAAACATCTTTCCTAAAGGCTCTTTCGATGTAAGAATAACCCTTGTGATGAATATTGGCATTCACGCCAATAGTTATTTCTCCTGGTTCTATGTATAATGGATGTGCTGACAAAGCATAATGAAAAACCTTTTTCTCGCCGGCTTTAAGGCAGTCTATTCTCTCAAGAATGTTCTTTTTGAATGTTCCTTTTCCAAAAGAAATTTCTTTAGGCATGATTATCTCAAGAGAAGCCATAACATCTTTGTCAAATTTGTTTGTCAGTTCAACTGTGAATTCAATTGACTCTTTTTTAGAGATAACCATGCGCAACGGATTAAAAGAGTAATTAATTGAGAGCATATTATGATTAGTGCCTACGTTGTTTATTAAGATTTCTAATAGAAACTAGTTATGGGCAAAAAAAAACCAAGAGTCCTTGATTATCTGTTCTCCGAGAAAACAAACAAATACTACCGATTATTGGAGATTCCTGGAGATTTGCCTTGCTTAGAGATCGCAGGGATAAGAATGCATTGTGTTAAAGAAGGAATTAAAGGAACAATAAAGGAAATGGTTAGTTCATTGAAACCCTTAAAAGGAAAGGTGCTTGACTGCTGTTTTGGTCTTGGGTATGCGACAATTGAAATAGGGAAAAGTGATTATGTAGAAGAGGTTTTTTCTTTTGAGAATGATAACGCAGTCTTGGAGATAGCAAAGAAAAATGAAGAAAGCAGAGAAGCATTTGAGAATCCTAAGATAAAAGTCAAGAAAGGAGATATCTCTGAAGAGATAAAAAAAATTGAAGATAATTACTTTGACAGTATTCTGCATGACCCTCCGTCAATCAGGATAGCAGGAGAGCTTTATAGTGCTAATTTTTACAAAGAGCTATACAGGGTGCTTAAAGATGAAGGAAAACTGTTCCATTACTTAGGAAAACCCTTTTCAGGAAGAGGAATAGATATCAGTAAGGGAGTAAAGAAAAGACTGAAAGAAGCAGGATTTGAAGGGATTCATGAAAAAAAACAGGCAATGGGCTTGATTGCAGTCAAAAAGAAACCCATGAAAAGAGTTATATAATAGTAAAGACAAAACTATTTGAAAAGGAAAAAGATTATTTGAGGGATTTTATGACTAAGGAATTTCCTGAGCGGGAACTCATAAGAAAGACTTTTACAATAAGGGAAATGGATCTTCCCCCGAATGTCTTAATGACTAAGAAGAGCATGATACGGTGGTTTGCGCTCTCATTCGGACTGATTTCCGAGAAAGAATCAAGGGACACTATTCTGGAGATTCTTGAAGTGTTATTCTACTTTAATTTTGCCAAGAAACAGGGAGTGGAAGCTGACGAGGTTTACGAAAGACTGAAAAGCAAGGGAATCAATGTCACAGACAAGTTAATCAGATATCACCTGAAAAGGCTGGCAGACCTTGGTTTGTTAGAAAAGAAAGGGAAAAAATACTTGTTCTCAGCTTCTCCGGATTCAGAACGGGAAGACATAAAAGCAGGGTTTGAGCACAATGCAGGAAATAAGATAAGAGAATCTGTTGAGAGAATAGGCTCTATTCTGGAAAAAATAAAGATGAGTTACCAGTGATTTGAATCTTGGACAGGTCTTTCTCGTTCAAGTTCATCTGCCAGTTTTTCTGCTTTTTCTCTGCAATATTTTTCAATAGCAGCATGCTGTTCTTTTCTCGTTGGTTTTCTACCAAGTTTTGACTGCAGACTATTAACTATCTTCTGCTTCTCGGTTTTCTTCAGCGCCTCAGGAAGATAAGAAGTCATTTCCCTTACAAACGCATTCTTTGGCATTGTTCCTTCTCTGAACCACTGCGATCTTTTACTCATTTCCGCTTTCGCGTCCGCACGGATGGCATAATCAAGTGTTTTATAAGCACCAAAAGAAGCAAGGCCTATTCCTGCAACTACCCCAGCCACTCTCGCCCCTCTAACGAGTCTTTGCTTAAGAGGCCCTTTTCTTGCATTCTTTCTTGCCTTTGCAGATCTTTTTGCTGACTCTGCAAGACGCTTCTCAAGAGGGGTTTTTCTCCTCAGCATGTCAGGAAGTCTCATATAATAATAGTGGTTTTCCAAGCATTTAAACTTTTCTGATATCAATAATAAACATGTACTCAATAGTGTGTTCGGAAAAAGATAGTGCAGGAATGCTGATGAAAAAGAAGTTCCTGGAGAACTTTGGTTTCAAGGAAACTGAAGAAGAGTTTGACGGGAACATGGTTTACAAAAAAGAGAATTTCAGGCTCGTGACAATCAAAGAAGACCAGGTTTATGCAGACTGCCTGAATGAACTGGAAACAGAATTGATTGTATTTGCTTCAAAGCACGCTTCAGCAAAAGGGCCAAAAACCTTCACTGCACATGCGCCAGGCAACTGGGGAAAAGCAGAGCTTGGAGGAAAAGAAAGGAGTTTGTGCCCGACATACGCGTCGCTGATAAAGAACTATCTGTGTTCAATGCAAGAAAAGAGAGCTGAAAGAAAACTAGAACACCTTGTTAGTGTAGAACAGACACACCACGGACCATGTCTGGAGAAGCCTGCGGTTTTCATTGAAATGGGGAGCAATGAAGACCATTGGACTGACGAGAAAGCAGCAGAAGTTATCTGCGAAACAATTCTTGAGAAGACTGTACTGGGGGGAGATTACAGAACCGCTATTGGGATTGGGGGAACACACTACAACAGCGAGTTCACTAAGCTCCTGCTGAGAACGAATTATGCTTTGAGCCACATGTGCCCGGAATATGCTTTAGAGAATCTGGATGAAGAAATGCTTGGTCTGGCTGTAGCAAATACCAAAGAGAAAGTAGAGTGCTTAATGATTGATTACAAGGGAATTGGCTCGGGAGAACTTAAACAGAGAATAAAAAAGCTTGTTGAAGGTTTCTCTGAAGAATATGGAATAGAACTTTTGAGAGTAAGAAAGGTGCTTGAAGAAACTAAAAAATCTCAATAACATCCAAATCTTTGCAGGTTAAAGGAATTCCTGCCAGAGAACTAAAGCTTGGTTTTGTGCGTTCGGAGTCATTAGAAACAAACTCTTTTATGTATAAGCCGT
>CAZEVB010000067.1:0-4983 GCA_964515835.1 uncultured archaeon
TATACTTACGAAAAAGAAGACTCTCTAACAAAGGACAATCTTCACTCGAATACTTATTATTGTTAGGCGCAGCACTCATTGTCTCGGCTTCTGTTCTTGCACTTGTCTTTGCAGTGGCAGAAGACAGCAAAGATATCACTGAAGAAGAACTTTCATATTTAGAAGAAATGGTAAACAACAGAACAAACATTTATACCGGACCAGAATGCGGAAACAGCATTTGTGAAGGAAACGAAAGTTATTTGACTTGTCCAGAAGACTGCGGACTGGCAGATGATTGCGGAGACGGAATCTGCCAAAATGGAGAGACGCCAGCTAATTGCCCGCCAGACTGTAGCGAAGAAGCAGTCTGCGGAGACGGAATTTGTAAAGGAGAAGAGACATACATAAACTGTTCAACAGATTGCGAGGCACCTTCAGTCTGCGGAGACGGAATATGTGGAACAAACGAGAACGAAACAAACTGCCCGCAGGACTGCACTAGCACAGACACATGCGGAAACGGAACCTGCGAAGGAACTGAAAGTTATGACAGCTGCCCATTAGACTGCAACCCATCACTAACTATGATTAAAGAAAAAACAATTGCAGATGGTGCAAGACCTGAAGTGGTTTTCTTTGACAACAAACTGTTTGTTACTTACCTTAGCCCTACAGGAGACAGGAAGTTTGACTTAAAAATATTTGACGAGGAACTTAATCAAATAGGAATAGAAACACTTGTTGAAGGAGATGCTGTTTATGGTGACCCAACAGACATAAGAGTAATCAGAGACGGAATCAACATGATTGTTTTCTATGAACTCTCTAATATTTCTGCCAACACAGCATCTTTGTTTGTTCTAAGGTATTCTCTTGCTGAAGAACGAGTAGTAACTGAGAGCATAACTCCAATTGCACAAAGTGTTGTATGGAATAATGCACAAAACGGAGATGAACTGCTTGCAGATCCTGCAGGAGTAGTGTTTAACGGAGAACTGTTTGTTATGTCCCTAATAAGAACAGGGATAACTCCCGAGTCGGATAGTCTGTTCAGAGTGAGAAAGATTTCAAATAACCTGCAAACAGTTCTTGAAACAAAAGAACTTGACCTTAGCAACTGGCTTGACGGTTCTGCTTCAGTGAATTCACTCGCAGTTATTGACGGCACATTGTACGGCATTTTCACAACAACTGTTCATCCGCAATGCGGAATTGGGGGAGGACCTGATGTTGCAGATACAGACCTCGCGCTCCTTGAATTTGATAATAGCTGGAAGGTAGTTAACAAAAAAATGCTTGTTGATGATGACCGGGTAACAAGCGGAACCACTGGATTTACTAGCTATGGGAACTTTATTCTTGCTTCTTATCAGGACAAGCCAAAGACCTGGACCTGCGGTGGCGGAGTGGATTATACTCCAGAGAATGTGCTGCTGCACATGTTTGATAAAGGATTCTCAAGCATTGAGGAAGTAACTGCAACGGATAACGGCAAGCACCCGGCAATAGCAATAGGAAATAACGAGATTTACCTGGCATACGGAGAAGAAATAGGCGAAGGATTTAACAAAGAAAGAAACTTCGTGCTCAAAAAATATGTGCTAGAGTAATTAAATAAATGATAATGAGAAAACTAAAAACCAAGATTAATATACCTGTTTCAAGTTCTGTTTATTGTAATGAAAAAATATCTCCTAATAATAATTATAGTATCTGCTGTTCTGTTAAGCATCATATACCTTAACGGGCTTAATTGCGGAGATGCTTGTGCAGGCGATTCCGAGAATCCAAAACCTGAGTATACACTTAATTTTGGTGTCGGGGGACCGAGAATCAATTTCATTAACGAACTGAAGTTTGCCAAAGAACTCGACCTCAAGAATGCAGAAATTGGATTCAGCTGGAACAAAATTGAAACACAGAAAGGCGTATTTGATTTCAGCGAAATTGATTATGTAATGGAGGAACTTTCTAATGCAGGAATCAGCCAGAGCAACATGTGCTTCCAGATCAAGGGCTTGAGAAGTAACGCGCATGGAATAACAGGTTATCTTAGAACTGCCCAGCAGGAACAAGCATTCAAAGACCTTTTATCAGAATTTATTGACCGATACCCGAATGTTGAGTGTTATCTGATTATTAGAGAAATGAATAATGAGAATTTTCCCGGCAGTGCTGCAGATTATGCAAAGCTATTAGTTATTTCTAATGAAGTTATTCCTGAGGATTACACAATAGTCTTTGCAGGGTTGCCTTATGACTTAAAAGAAAGCATACCAAAACTTGAGACTTTCTTGGAAGATACTATTGCAGAACTTCCTAAAGACAAGAAATATTTTGACATGTACAGAATCCACATGCATTCAACCCCAAAAAGCAACGGAATCGCAAGAATGGAAGAAGCATTCAATCAATACAGCAGTCAGCTTTCAGGAGTATACGAAAACATTGACTTGTTCTTTGAGACTTCTTCATACACTGGACAGCCATACCCCGGATCAGGAGATTATCCGAGACAAACAGAACAGGACCAGGCAGAAGACCTTATTTTGAGGCTGGAGAAAATGAGGGAATTAGGAGTCAAAGCAACATTCATTGAAGGCGGAATTTACACAAGACCATATTTTCTTTTTATCAATACTGTTCCAACTGGTCACCTGGATTTTTTTGAACACTGCGGAATAGTACGAAATTGCGAAGTTGATGACGATAGCGATGACGGACAATGCACTACAGGAGAACCAAAAAAAGCATTCTATGCAGTCAAAGACTGGATAACACAAGACTAGCAGAATTAACAAGGATTAAGATTCTGCAGATGAAAATAAAAAAGTTTACACTCTAGTGATACCATGGAAAAGAAATGGTTATTTGCCAACAGCAGCGAGACAGAAAACAATGCAGTTTATCGGGCAATGTTTGCAAAATACGAGAGTTACTTATACATAACCCTCATCTTTTTGGTTCCTTTTTTCCTTGGGCACATAAAAGGAATCCCTAACCAGATTTTTGTCGGTTCCGCAGTTAACGCACTCCTTGCACTCGGAGCATTTTATACCCGCGGAAAGAAAATCTTTTTGATTATTCTCCTGCCTGTTGTTGCGGCACTTGCAAGCGGACTTGTATTCGGACCTGTGTCAATGTTCCTGATTTACTTTATTCCCTTCATCTGGATAGCTAATTGGGCTTACGTTAAGTTACTGAGGTTCATTAAAAATGAAAAGAAAATGAATCTTGGTTTAGCAGTTGCTTGTGCTTCTCTTGTTAAAGCAGGTTTCTTATTGACAGTTGCATTTGTATTAGTAAGCCTTAACATTGTTCCTGCAATCTTTTTAACAGCCATGGGAGTACTGCAGTTGGTTACCGCGGTTATCGGCGGAACATTCTCTGCTGCTGTTTACAAGTTCAGGGAACAATAAGTCCTTTGTGCGTTCTTGTTCTATATTATTAATAAATAAAAGAACTAACTATTACTAGGTTTAGACATGGACATAATTCAAGCAATAATCCTCGGAATCGTGCAGGGTCTTTTTGAGTGGCTTCCTGTGAGCAGTCAGGGACAAATAGCAGGGTTCGCAATAAGCTTCTTTGGGATAAAAGCAGAAGAAGCACTTAGTTATGCTATCTTTCTGCATATAGGAACACTGATAGCGGCAACTGTTTATTTCAGGAAAGAACTTCTTGAAATAGTTAAGGGCAAGGAAGAAAAAATGAGGAATTTTCTGGTAATTGCTCTGTTGGCAACAGGAATAACTGCTTTGCCCTCATACATTTTCCTTAAGAGTATTGCAGGGAGCGGTACTGCAATATTGTTTCTGACAGCAGTAATGCTTTTCGTGACAGGTTTCCTGCAAAGAACAAAAAATCGCGGGAAAGAGAAGGAAGCAGGTTTAACAAAAAAGAACTCGATTGTGCTTGGACTGGCACAGGGTTTTGCTGTTCTGCCCGGAGTAAGCAGAAGCGGAGTTACTACCGCAGCCTTGCTCTTTGAAGGCTTCAAACCTGAAGAAGCATTCAGAGTTAGCTTTCTTTTAAGTGTGCCGTCGGTTCTTGCCGGAGAACTTGTTTTTGGTTTAGTCGAAGGATTTGCAGTTGATGTTAATGCTTTAGTTGCACTGGTATTTGCATTTGCCTTTGGTTTGGCTTCGATTGATGCACTCATTAAACTGGCACGGAAAATAAACTTCTCTTTGTTTTGTTTTGCTTTTGGTGTCCTGTATCTACTTATTGCTGCACTTGCTGTTTTAGGATAAAAATAAGAATTAAATGCCCCCTGAAGACACAATAGTTTTATGAAAAAAAGGCGGGAAAGAAAAGTAAAGCAAATAGATATGATTGCCTCGCAGAAAAAAAAAGAATCACAAACAGTTAACAGATACCAGAGGTCTCTTGAAAGAAAACTGGAAACTGTTTCTTTTGTCGACGAACTTAGAAAACTGACAAGACAACTTAAGAAAAGACCTAGAGGATACATTCGTGACCGCAAGAAATGGCTGATGTTTGAGTATGCAGAAAGAAGAGTGCGTTTTCTCAGAAAAGAACTCGAGACAAGGGGCTTTTCAGGAGAACGCCTTGCAGAAATCATTAGGCAAAGGAAAACAGAGAAAGAAAGATTCTATGCAGAGGTCTCAAAGAAAGTTGCCGAATTTGCCAAAAAATCTCCCGAGAAGGCAAGGGCAGTTGAAGCAACCAGACAGGAAGTAAGAAGCTGGAGCTTTGTGGATCCCAAAAATCCAGAGGATGTTGATTTTCATACTTTAATTGAGTTAAGAAGAAAGAGAATCATGAACGAGAAAGTCTTTTGATTAAATAATAATTAAAAGCTTTGGCTAATTGTATGTTAGTATATACTGCTAAATTATCTGGTGAGAATTTGACAACAAGAGGACTTGAACATATTTTTAATACAAAGAGCATAGCTGTTATCGGCGCCAGCGCAACTAAAGGAAGCGTCGGATATGCTATAATGAAGAATCTTCTTAATGCCGAATTCCAGGGAAC
>CAZEVB010000068.1:0-1242 GCA_964515835.1 uncultured archaeon
TTGGCATCCCTCCTCCGAGAGTTGCACTCGGGATCTTCCGGTAACCGCTTTTTTTTGCGGACGTTCAATACACCTGAACAGGCATACCTCACAACTCCCTGTTAAGAGAGTAATAAAAAATCTACAGCCGGACGCTTTAGCTACTAAGCTAAGGAGGGTCTATTCCTATATCATATATTTCTGCCGTATAATTTTAAATATACTCTTTCAGGATTAATCTTGAATAAATCAACGGATAACCCAAAGAAATCCAGATTCCTGTTATAAAAGCGATTATGCCTGTGAGAAAAGGCAGCAATACTGTAGTCAGAAGCAAGACTGTTACTGTAAACATTCCTAACAACACCTTTACTAATGCTCTTTTTCCGTGCAACTTTTCTTGCTTGAAGTTAAGTTCTTTTGAAGCATAATGCCCTGCGTAAATACCTAAAACAACAATTGCAATTAGCGGTGTTTCCAAGAAAAGAATAATGGCTGCCGCAAGAAGACTTATGCCGATAAAGATTATTTCATCATTAATCCTGCTTAACCTGAATTCGTATTTGTCAAAGAGTTTTCTCATTTTCCTGTTGATTAACCCAAGTATACATCCAAGCAGGAGCCCTGCTAAAACATCACTCAGAAAATGCATTCCTAAGTATATCCTTGAAAGGGCAACAGCGAAAGGAAGTGCAATAAGAAGCGCGGTTAAGAAACCTCTTTTTTTTCTTAGCACATATGCTGAACATGCTGCTGCTGTAGTGGTGTGCCCGCTTGGGAAAGAAAGGTTTGTTACAATTCCGGGTGAGAAAGCTCCTGGGAGAACATTCTCATAAACTTTCCTTATCCCTTCTGGTCTCGGCACCGCAAAAAAGAACTTAAGTGCACCGACAACTGCAGTTACAATCAGCACTAGGTTGAATATATTGATTCCCTGTTTTTCTTTTCCAATCCAGTATAAAACAGTCCCGACTATTATCCAGAAAGCAGGGTTGCCGAAAAAGCTGATTAACCTGAAAATAATATCCAGTGCAGGTCCTGAAAAGGACTGCACTAACTGCATAACTGCAAGGTCAATGTTGCCAAGAATCATAGAAACTTTTATGCTTTGGTCTTCTTAAGTCTTTTCATTCCCGGAATGTTTATCTCTGAATAGTCAACCATTAAACCGATTTCTTTTAGGACTTTCCTTGTCGCATACACCTTACAAAAACCAGCCAGTTCTTTCCTCTCATTCTTCTGCAGTTCCTCTATTTCAGTTAT
>CAZEVB010000068.1:1342-4916 GCA_964515835.1 uncultured archaeon
AAGCCTCGAGAGGGATTTGAACCCTCGACCCCCCGCTTACAAGGCGAGTGCTCTAACCACTGAGCTACCGAGGCAATTAGTACATAATAATCACGTTTCATTAGTTATTAAAAACTATTTAATCATGTTGCAGTCCAATTATTTGGGGTTTAATGGCTGAGTTTAGCTGTAAGTGCTGCGGGGAGTGCTGTCAGCGCTATTGGATAATGCTTCTTCCTGTGGAAGCAACTGCTATTGCAAAGCATCTGAAGCTAACGCTAAAGGATTTTGTTTCAGAGTATTGTTCCTTGTTCCTAGAGTTTTTTCCTTCTTCAGGAAACACTGAAGCAATGTTCATTAATAGCAGCATCTTGCCTTTGAATATCTTTAATTCTATGCAGGAACTAATAACAGTTGTTCCTAATCATTTATTGGTTCTTCCTAGTGTTGCACTTAAAAGAAACGAAAAGAACTGTGTTTTTTATGAACCAAAGGAATCCAAGTGTATGATTCATGATGTTAAACCTTTGCCCTGCAAACTGTTTCCTTTCCTGTCTCTCGAGGAAGAGCTCAAGTCCAAAAACTTTCCCGAGATTTATCCTTTCTGCGAAGGCCTGAAGTCCTGTTTCGGGGTTAACAAGAACATGTTCAAAAATTATTATCCTTTAGTGGAAAACTATTTTATGGAAACAAAAAAGAGCGGCTTCAGGAAAATATGGAAACATTATCCTTCAAAAGGCATCGCAACCTATAAGGGAGTAGAACTCTGCAAAATAACTGAAAAAGATTTCTTTGAAGCAATAGCACCATTCATTTAATTCTTGTTTTAATTATTTTTCAATAAGAGTCATTTTCTCTTCAAGTTCCTGTAAGTTGACATCAGTATCTCTGCAACCGTCTCTTGCAAGCATTACTGCCTGTGCAGGAACACCGAATTCTGCTGCTTTATCTAGACCCATCATGACCTCATGATAACAGGCTATTCCTAAAACAGCTTTTGGTTTGTGTTCTTTCATAATCTTGTAAACCATGCTTCCGCCGTGCGCAATGAATGTTCCCTTATAACCGTACTTATCCGCTAACTCGGTTATTTTGCAGATTTTACACCTTCCGCATTTTTTGCACTCAAGACCAAAGTCACCGTGTTCAGCAGGACATTCCTTTGAATGTCTTAAACAGTGGGGAACAAAAAGAAGTCTGTCCTTGTACTTTGTTTTCTTGAACTTTAGTTCGTTGAGTTTATTTCTGATTTCTAAGTGGGCATATCTTACGAGTCTCTCATTCAAACCCAGTCTCTTTCCAAGTAACATTGCTGCTTTTGAGGCATTAATCTGTGTTCCTCGATCAACTAAATCAGAAACTGCAATCTTGATGTTGTCAATAGGGTTGTCTTTCTTTTTGCTGGTCATTGTTATCTCTCGTTAGTAGAACTTATTGGCATCAAAAAGTTTAATAAAAGTCTTCTTTTGTTGCTGTTAAGATTGGTTAGTGCATGCCCCGAGGGGATTTCCGCCAACTGCTCGCTCGGTTGACAGGCGATACATCGAGGAGTCTCGTTATCACTCGACTCCTCATAAATATAGATATGCCCCGAGGGGGATTTGAACCCCCGCTTCCGCCTTGAGAGGGCGGTGTCCTAACGGCACCAAACTAATCAACAATGAGTTGGTTATATCTGATTTGACCGGGCTAGACGATCGGGGCAATGCAAAATTTTTGGAATCTTTTCTCGTGTTTTGGGTTGCTAAACCCAATTTCTTGATAGTATTTTAGGACATCTTTTGAGTTGCCGATTGAGCAATGCATACACCGACCACTTGTTTTAGTCCATACAGAAAAAGAGTAGTTTAATGTTTTAAATGCTTTGTTTATTGCAGTTCTTATTGCAGGGGATGCGGAGTAAAACCAGATTGTTGGGGTTTTATGTTTTCTTGTTTTTGGATAAATGCAGCCATCTGTGTCAATCAATCCTCTTACGAATGCTCTCATGTATCTTTTATTATCCATAATCCACTTAGGAACTTTAGCATTCAGTACTTTATTTCCAGATTCCAAACCGAAAGATTTGAGTGTATATAATAGATTTTTACTTTGCTTTGATAAAATGACTACTTTACACTTTTTTCTGGTGTAAATACTTACTTCTAAGTTGAAAAGTTTCTTAAAAAGATTTTTTACATAAGTAGTCAGGTATTCATAATCATTTATTTTATGTCCAAAGATTCTTACTTGGTAAATCCCTTTTTCAGGAATCTCGCATAGATTACCATCACCTAGTAATATGCCAAATAGTTCTGCCAATTCAACACTTGTTTCTGAAATTAGGGGCTCAGGTTTTTTTGGTTTTGATATCGAGTTTTTTCCGCCTAAGCACCTTCCCCAATTTTTGTCTTTAAATTCTACTATAAATTTGTCAAAATTTCTTGAGGTAATTTTACATAATATATCAAAAGTTTTTTTGTTGATTGTTCTTTGTTCTTTTCTCACTTCATTTTTAAGATAATTTTCTCCGATGCCTAACTTAAGAGATAACTTTTTCCAAGTATAATTTGTTTTTTCTTTGGCTATTTCGATAAGTTCTTTCTGTTTGCCTGTTTTTAAAACCACTCTGGCTTCTTTATCTTGCATCAAATAATTTATCTTTTTTGTTATAAATACATTTTGAGACCTGTTTGCCGGTGCGCTATTGAACTAAAGAATAACTTTGTTACCCTCAGAACTCATAATCTAACTCATTGCCTGTTGATAGGCTCGTTGCTCAGCCTGCTCTTCATCGGGTAATGCCGCGGGGGAGGTTTGAACTCCCGACACCATGATTATGAGTCATGTGCTCTACCAGGCTGAGCTACCGCGGCATAAACCGAGAACAGGATAATATTAAACTCAGCAAGGGAATTAATAAAAAGTATTTGCCTTTGCAGGAATAACAAAAAAAGCCAACAAGTAACCCGATTCGGTTAATTAGTTAGCTTTATATTATCTATAATCCAATATATTATGTTAGAGTTCAATGTTTCTGGAAGCCCTAACACATGTTCTAACCCTTGACCTATTCTGGTTTATTGATTTAATAATGAATAACCTATTCTGGGTATTTGCATTCATTGCAGTCATGTACTTCTTTACAGACGGCAAAAGAACCATTCTAGGCGCAATACTCATTATTTTTGACATGTGGCTGTTCGTTGACCTTGAGATTGTTGCCAGTGCAGTAATCTTCTCAGGAGGTTTCCTTACAGTCTATTATATCTCAAAACTTGCTTTCCTCACTATTGTAGAGAACTCAAAGAAATTCAAGAAACACATTATTGTTGCATCAACTTTGCAGGGCTGGGTAATGATATTTATATATAACATCTTTTTGCAGTGATAACATGGGTATCTTAAAAAATTTTTTACACTCGCTTTTGATTGCGATTCCTTTATTGTTCTTTATCGCGGTTATCAATGTCTTCGAAGCAGACATGTTTTCCACAATCTTCAGTCTTCTTGGTTTGGTTGTAATCGGTTTGGTCTGGTTCGCGGAAGTTTCGCTAATGAGGTTATAGGTGTTAAGAATGCTGATAGAAACAATTTCCCATGCAATTGCCCTTGA
>CAZEVB010000069.1:0-4851 GCA_964515835.1 uncultured archaeon
TTTCCTGCTCCAGACATTGCCAAAATAGCAATGTGTTTTTTCAGTAAGCGATCCATACTGAGTTTGACGTCAAGGCCATGGTACTCAACAGTACCCATCATGAGACCGTCGTCCTTTAAGCCCAAGAACTTTTTTAGGCTCTCGTTATTTGCTACTCTCACAGAAGAACCTGGTGAAGGCGGATAAGTAGACCTTTTTATCATTCCATCAAGACTGTAAACGCCCATTGGCCGTGTTGAAGCCATCATGAATTCCCATTCAGATGAAGGAAAGTTTTCTGACAAAGAATTTCCTGATGCTTCAAATTCCTTTACAGCGTCTGCTCTCTCAAAATAACGGTTTGTTTTGATAACATCATTCACGAGGGCAATAAGCTTGCCTTCCGAGTAATCAATCTCAACAAACTGGCCCCTGTGAACAATTCCTTTTGTAACAACAAAATCCACGTTACTTGGGGACGGACCTTTCAGGGTGCTTATTACTGTGCCGATTGTTTCTCTTTCTTTTTCCATAAAAATCACTTCAGTCAAAACCGCTTATCAATGGACCAACATAACCGCATTTTTTGCACTTGTACTGGATGCCTTTTTCTAGGGGAACTGGTTCCGCCTCTTTTGAACCGCATTTTGGACAGATAGCCATAATGATTACCTGTTACCGCCCCTACCAAACCTAGGTAATGGGTAAAGAATTTTTTTTGCTTCTCTTGTAATCATTCGACCAAACCTTCTTGCTTTATCAGTTAACCTTTTCATTCAAAACACCCCCTACAAAATTATTTGTTCTTTCTCATATATATGCATTAAATCTCACTCAGAATGGCCTGTTTGACCTCCGCATAGTTAAGCGGGTATTCACACTAAGTCTGTCCATTATCTTGTTGTAAACCGTGTCTATTTCTTCGGGCCTCAGACGGGCGCGTAAATCTGCTTCAATCAAGACAGAAGGATAAGCATACTCCCTGTGCATGCTGCTCAAACCATAAACAACAGAAGCCACTTTTTCAGTTTTTTCAGTAAGTCCTTCACTCTTTGACTTGAGGAACTCTACTCTCAGCGGTCTGTCCAGTTCAGCAGCCTTAATGTAAAAAACGTAAATATTGTTTGCCCACTTATCATTGTAATCCATGAGAATGGGATGTTCTTTTACTCCTGAGGTATACGGGAAAGCAAAGCTTCTTTCCCCTAAATCAAGAGTGGAATCAAGGAGCATAGAGTCAAGCATGTCGTCAAGGAATTCCGGTTTAATGATATCTGTTTTTGGCAAAACTTCTTTTTGCAGGATTTCTCTTATTCTGCTTCCCCTGCTGTCCTCAACACAGCCGATTAAACAGCAATTGTTTTTTTCTGCTATTTCGTAAAGTTCCTGGAACTCGTTAATAACTCCCCTGTAGAACTTGTGTACTTTGGAGTCTTTCCTTGGCTTGTCCGCGTACTGCGGGATAATACTGCCATCCAGGAAGGCAAACTTTGGCTTGAATTTTTTTATTGTTTCTTCTGCGGTCTTTACCTCGTCAACTAACCTAATCAGGCTTGTCGAGCAGGTCATTTCATCGGCATCAAGACCGCCGTTGCTTATTTTTGGTTCGGGAAAATGATAATAATCAGGATAATAATCACAGTTTTTCAGTTTTCCATTCTCATAATTGAATACAGTGCCGACAGTGCGAATTAAAATCATTTCCAGGTTAGCCAGTCTCTTGCTGACAAAACCAGAGTCAACTCCTGAAACACTTCCATCCAGAACTGCTTTCTCAACAGGAAAAGAAAAAGCGCCTTCCTGAATTGCCCATATTCCTTTCGGGAGCCCTATTTTAAGTTTAGAGAGTTTTTTTGAGGCAAACGAACGTTTTTTCTCGTCAGCCACAAGGTAAGAGACAGTGTCATTAATGAAAGAATCTATCTTCATAATGAAAAATAGTTGCTCTGGTTTATAAACCCTTTTCCGCTGGATTGCCGGTGCCAACTGCTCGCCCAGTTGAAATGCGAGACGATTGCCTGTTGGCAATCCTCCAAAGTCATTTTCATTAATAACAACTGCAAAATCAGTTGACACTTTAGAGTCCCTTGCAGGGACACTGTCTTCGTATGCATGTGAAATAAGTGCCATGCCACTGCATGGCACGCGGATCCACCCTACGCAATGGGTGAGTTATTAAGGTTTAAAAACTGAAGTGTCTTTTTGTATATATTCTAAGGAGTAATGACATGAAAGCAGTTTTTGAGGTTACCAGTATAACAGCGTCATGGAAACCGCCGTTTGACAAGAAAAAGGAAATCAACGAATATGAGGTTGGCTCGGGACAATCATTCGAAGAAGTCAGAATGAATGGTGTTGACGGAAATGTTTTCTCACTCAAGGAAATAAAGAACGGCAAGTTCCTGATAGAGTACGATGGGCACTTCATGAGAAAAGACCAGCCTAATGCAAGAACAAAAGAACTGTGGGTAGAAGAAGGAAATAAGTACGAGTTTAGTTTCCTGTGGGGCGATGACGGAGTAACAAAAAAACTTTCCCTGAAAAAGGTAGTTCATGATGACTGAGTTCAAGCAAATTTTTATTGTAAGAACCGATTTGAAAATGGGTAAAGGAAAGATTGCTGCCCAGTGCAGTCATGCTGCAGTAGATGCTTACGAGAAAGCATTAAGAGAAAACCCGAAGTGGGTTGAAGAATGGAAACTGCAGTGTGTGGCAAAAGTAGTCCTAAAGGTAAGCTCGGAAAAAGCGCTTCTTGAGTATTACACTGCACTGAAACTAAAGTTCCCTACTGCGCTGATTAGGGATGCGGGAAGAACACAGATAAAGGCAAATACTGCCACCTGTTTAGCTTGCGGTCCTGCTCCTGCAAAAGAACTTGATTATGTTACAGGAGAACTGAAACTTCTCTGATAGATAAGCATTAAAAACAAGAAAACAAGTTATTGATATCATGATAAGCATTGAAATCGAAATAGCTATACTCGTTCTTCTATTAGCACTTTCGGCGTTATTCTCGGGAACAGAAGCAGCATTCATTTCCCTTGACAGATTAAAGTTAAGGAGAATGGTAAAGAAAGGAAAGAAAAATGCAAAAAAAGCAGCTGAACTCAAAAAGAAATCCGACAAGGTTCTAAGCGCACTCCTTATCGGGAATAATCTTGTTAATGTTCTTGCAAGTGTTTTTGCCACTATGGTTATGTTAAAAATATTTGGGGATTATGCAATCGGGATGGCAACAGGAATAATGACATTCATGCTCCTAGTTTTTGGCGAAATAACCCCGAAGAGACTGGCAATAAGGCACGCTGAATTTGTTATGAGTGTTCTTGCAAACAAAATTGCTTTACTCACAACATTACTGACCCCCTTAATCTGGCTCATAGAAAAAATATCGGGCGTAATAATCTCTTTCTTTGGCGGGGGCGACAACGAGAAGAACTTGACAGAAGAAGAAGTCAGAAGCGTAATCTCAATGGGTGCAGAAGAGGGGGCAATCAACAAGAGAGAACAGGAAATGATTCACAGGATCTTCAAACTGGATGATATTCCTGTTGAAGAAATAATGACTCCGCGGATAGAGGTTGAGGCAGTTGAAGGAAACAAAAAACTGGAAGAAATTGCTTCAGTCTTAAAGAAATCAACTTTCTCGAGGATGCCTGTTTATGAGAAAGACATGGATCACGTCATTGGAATCCTTTACGCGAAAGATGCATTGAAATATCTTGCTAATAACAAGGGAAAAACAATGGTCTCGAAACTCATGAAAGGCGCATATTTTATTCCGAACACAAAAAAGATAGACAAATTATTGAGAGAATTCCAGGACAGAAAAGAACACCTGGCAATGGTTGTTGATGAATATGGGGGCATTCAGGGAGTAGTTACAATTGAAGATGTTTTAGAGGAAATAGTCGGAGAAATAGAGGACGAGGAAGATGCAGAGAGCCCGATAAAAAAAGTAGATGTTAAAGAATACCTTTCAGAGGGAAATGCAGAAATAAGGGAAATTAACAGGATGCTGGGCACAAACTATAACCCGAAAGAGTATGACACTCTGGCAGGAATGATAATGGCAAAAATTGACAGGATACCAAAAAAGAAAGAAAAGATTGTTCTTGGCAACATGGAATTTATTGTAAAAAAATTAAAAGGACCGAAAATACAGGAAGTGCAGATTTTTGACAAGCGCTAATTGGCAGTACTCTATGAAAACAAGAATTGTTTTTGGAAGTGATTCAATAAAAAAACTGTCTTCTTTGCTAGAGGAATTCGCGTTCACTAAAGCCCTGATAGTTACAGGAAAAACAGCAATGAGAAAAACAGGCATCCTTGACAAGGTTATTAGGCAGGTTGGCAAGAACAAGGCAGTTGTTTTTGAAGGTGCGGAACCAAACCCGAAAGCAGAAAACTGCGATAACGGAGCAGAGCTAGGCAAAAAAGAAGGGTGTGACCTGATAATCGGTTTAGGTGGAGGAAGCGCCCTTGATTGTGCAAAGGGGGTTGCTGTCCTAATGACTAATGACATTGATTTAAGAGAAATCCTTGGCAATTATGAGCCCCTGAAAAATGAAACTGTTCCTCTGATTATGATTCCTACTACATCAGGGACAGCTTCAGAAATAAACAAGTTCGCGGTAATAACTAATGAGAAGAACGGAAAGAAAATGGTGCTGAAGGAAAACAAAACAATCCCGGAGTTGGCGATAGTTGACCCGAAACTGACTATTTTTTGTTCTCCTGGCTTAACAGCAGCAACTGGTTTAGATGCACTCTGCCACGCAATTGAGAGCTACTGGTCAACTAACAGCAACCCAGTCAGCAAAATGTTTGCATTGAAAGCAATCGAGTTAGTCAACAATAACCTCGAGAAAG
>CAZEVB010000070.1:0-4800 GCA_964515835.1 uncultured archaeon
AGCGCATAATCTGGCACTGAGTTTTTGCTTGGAGCCTTTTGGACGCTGCTAATCACCTTATTATGAAATTAGTTATGCAACCTCTTTCTCTAATACAGTTCTTATTGACCTTTTTGCTCTATCCCGCACGACATTTAGTTCCATCCTTAAAAGTTCCATATCATTCAAAAACGTTTTTACGATAATTTTTGAGTAGGATTCAGAAAAACCCAGCTCTGCAAATTGTCTACGAAGTTGGGTTGGAATCCTGACTTCATTAACCTTATTGCCGAGTTCATGTTCCCTGATTAATTTTTTAGACAGAGACTTTTCCAAGCTCTCAATGACAACATCTCTTGTTAGATGGACCCGCAACATCAACTACACGAGCAGTTCTTCGCGTTTTTTGCCACCTTTTCTGAGACATAACAGTAATATAATTCAAACACCTTATTAAAAGTAATTATAAAACACAGGATAATAATTATTTTTTAGGCAACAATACTTCAGCGTAATCCTCTCCAAGCTTCTGCAGGAACCAGTCGCAGAGTTCCTTGAATCCGTGAGTATTCTGAGCATATTGCAGAACTTTCACATACTCAATTGTATCTTTTTCCTTGATATTTATTGGAGGATATCCTTTCTTAATAAGCAAAAAGTTTGTCATAAGTCTTGCAATCCTACCGTTTCCGTCTCCAAAAGGATGAACCTCAATTAACTTCAGGTGTGTTACTGCTGCAAGCTCTAAAGGATGAAGTTTGTTTTTGTTTGAGGCATACCATTTCATAAATTCCTCAAATTTTTTATTAACTTCTGAACCTCTCGGCGGCATCCAGTTTGCGCCCTGTATGGCAACATCAAAAGTCCTGAACTTTCCTGCTGTTTCACTTTCAATGTTTTTCATCAGTATTTTATGAAAACTAAGAATGAGTCTCTTGGAAAGCACACCTTTGTAGCCTTTCAGGTAATTAAGTGCCTTTTCAGTGTTTGTTATCTCGTGTATTTCCCTAAGACTTTTCCCCTCAGGAGTTATTTTTTTGTTAAGCAGGACAGTTGTTTCAATTAAGGTTATCTTGTTTCCTTCAATTGCATTTGTATTATAGGTAAACTTTATTGTAAAGTCCCTTTCAATTTTCTCCAACGCTATTTTCGGGTATTTTTTTATCTTCTCTTGGAACTCGCCGATTATGTAATCTACTTTCGCGAGCTTTTTCTTGTCAAGATACGCAAGGGGTTTTTCAAGAGGAATATTAAACTCCTTGACAAATTCTTTCTTCATCTTTTCAAGCTCTGCTTTGCCAGGCAAATTTTTGCCGAGATATTTCCGGTATGATTTCCATTTTTTGCCAGAAATTCTTATGTTGTGGGCAAGGTAATAATATTTCTCACCCTTCTCCTTTTTTTCAAAGACAAATACCATTTGTTACCACAAAATAATAGTTATAAGAAAAGTTTATAAACTGTGGTAACAAGAGGTTTAGCGAAAGTTGAACGCTGCTAATCATTTTCTATTTATCGGCAGTAATTTTGATTAAACTTTTCATAAAAGTTTGCACTGCTAACCGTTTTTCTACTTTCTTACAGTTGCTTATTGCCCAACGCAATTATCATTTTCCCAATAGTTTTTTCAGGAACATGAGATCGTAGTTGAACAGGAATGCCGACAGAGGCGCGAGAATAATATTCACTACAAATGCAAATATTAAGACCGCGAATATTAGTGCAAGTATAACAATAATAAGTAGTATTGGTGCGAGGGCTAACAAGGGAATGAGTACTAGTAAAGCAAGCAGACCAATAATCACTAAGGGAACTGCGATAATTAGAACTGCAATCATTGCAACTATTACGATTACCAGACCAAGCACAATTTTTGTGATAATTAAAACAATAACCTGAAGGATATTCTGTTTCACCAAACCGACACTTTTTTTCAGTGCTTCAAATGCCTTTATTTCGCTGACGTACATCCAGTACATTGCAAACTGTTCTACCAAAAAACCAATTATGAAAAACACGAGTAAGGCGATTATGGTTATTGAACCTATTACAAATAATGCGGGTAGTGAAGCAAGGATTGCGAATGGTCCCAGAACAGAGGTATTAACCCCGAAAAATAATAATAATCCTGCGACTAAAAGGAATAAAAGAGCCAGCACAAAAGGCAGTGATAATAAACTGAGAATCACCTGAAGGATAGTTAAAGAAACTGCCTTGCCCCAGAACTTTTTCCAGTAAGGAATTATCATTACTTTGTTTGTGGTCAAGCTTTCAACTATCGCAAAGAAAGTTATGTTTCTTAACTGAGTTAAAATTATTCCAACGAGAAAAAGTAACACAAAACCAACAATCGCCACAGTAAATATAAGCATCCAGGTTTCTGCAGTTATTGCAGTTATTGTGGACTGTATTGTCGGACCGATTTCGCCGAGCGAACCATTATTGGTTGAAAAACCAGGACCGCCACCGCCTCCTCCTCCGCCTGCAAGGAGTTCAAATATCATGATGAGGATGCCTATCTTTATCCATTTTGTTTTCAGGCCAGGCCCCTTAAAAAATGCGGTTGTCTTGTCAATAGCAGGACCGATTAAATCAAGTGCATAGAAAGACATTAGACATAATTAACAGTTAAATTATATTTAATTGTTTTGAATGGGAAGCCTCATGAAAAAAGAGAAGTTATTAAAGAATTTGAAGCCTATTTTTATTGGCATGGACAGGACAGGAATCATCGGGGCAATGAACGAAGAAATAGACCTTTATCTGAAAGAAATTAAGAACACAAAGAAGAGCGAATTATCCGGCTTTGTTTTTTATTCTGGGAAGTTAGCGGAAACAAATGTTGTTGTTGTGAAATCAGGTGCTGGAAAGGTCAATTCTGCTATCTGCGCACAGGCACTGATTGACAATTTCAAGGTATCTGAAGTTATTTTTACGGGAGTTGCAGGTGCACTTAACCCTAATCTTGATGTGGGGGACATTGTTGTTTCAACTGACGCTGTTCAGCACGATGTCGATGCCTCACAACTGGGTTTTGAGCGAGGACAGATTCCTTTCACTGAACTCAGGTTCTTCAAGACCTCGCTTGAGCTGAAGGCACTTGCATTGGCTTCTGCTGAAGCACTCGGGTTAAAGGCTCGTGGAGGAAGGATTCTTTCTGGCGACCAGTTTATTTCGGATTCCGAAAAATCAAAGAAACTTAGGGAAGAGTTTAACGGGGAATGTGTGGACATGGAGAGCGCGGCAGTTGCACAGGCGTGCGAGCTTAATGATGTTCCTCATTTGGTAATCAGAGCTATCTCAGATAAGGCTGACCATTCTGCTGCAGTTGATTTTCAGGAGTTCTGCAGGAAAGCGGCAGCGAACTCATTTAAGCTTGTGAAGGAAGTTATTGCGAGGATGGAGAAAGTCGATGAAGAAGAAAAGCACTCTAAAATAAAGTCGATGATTAGAACTATTCCTCACTGGCCAAAAAAAGGGATAATGTTCAGGGACATAACTACTTTGCTTAAGGACAGAGAAGGATTCAACAGCATGATTGATGTTTTCGTTGAGAGGTATGCTGACAAAGAAATTGATGTTATTGTCGGTATTGAATCAAGGGGATTTATTACAGGAGCGATTCTTGCCAATCGTTTGGGTAAAGGTTTCGTGCCTATAAGGAAATTAGGTAAACTGCCTGCAGAAACTGTGCAGGAGGAATACGAGTTAGAGTACGGCACTGACAAGATAGAGGTTCATAGGGATGCAATAAACAAGGGGACTAAAGTGCTTTTAGTTGATGATCTTATCGCCACAGGAGGAACTGCATTAGCAGCATGCAAGCTCATAACTAAGTTGGGTGGAAAAGTAGTTGAATGCAGTTTTATTGTTGACCTTCAGGATCTTGGCGGAAAAAAGAAACTTGAAGATGCCGGATACAGGGCATTTGCACTGGTTAAATTCGAGGGCAAATAACTAATCATACAGGGAAAATACCACTCTGCCAGATTAGCATTAGAATGAAAACGACTGCAGTGAATTCTATCCCAAGAATAGCGAAGTTGCATAACTTCACGTGTTTCTTTTCCCCTTCAAAGAGACCTAAGAGGAATGGCGCAAGGCTGAGGTTAGTCTGCAGGAAGAAGAAGAACAGTAAAGCAAGATTAAAGATAACGCTTTCTTCCGAGCCAAAGAAATTGAATAAAGCAAGAATTATTGCAAAGATAACCACCTTGAAAAGATAAATGAGTTTCATGAGATTATTCTCAGAAGTAATCACAATAATCATCGGCCAAATCAAGAGAACAGCAAATGCAATGAGGATAATGTAAGAAACCGGAAGTTGTTCCATACTGGCGCTTGTGACAGAATTAAGGACAACCGCGCACTGAACCTCTTCATTGCTAGTAAAGAATTGTGTGCAGTGATCAACGTAAGTGAGGCTCATTCTTGTGGACGGGTGCTGTTGTATTGTTTCGAGAATACGGTCTCCGCGGTCACAAACAACAATGAATGAAATGTCCCTGCTGCCTTCCCCGACAAACCGAATCATTTTGCCGGAAACACCAACAAACCAGTCAGGATCATTCCTGAATTTTCCTGTGCTCATGCAGATGTTATCGGGGTTAATTTCGCCGGTATAGGAAGCGATTTTTGAGGCGCTAAGAAAATCTGTAATGTAAATGGTCGTGTTTTTGGATACTTGTGTACCGAACTGTGAAGTCTCTGGTTCTTGCGCAGCTACAAGAGAAAGGAAAAACAAGGAAAGCAGGATAACCTGCAGGTAACGCTTATACATCAAAAGTATTTAGGTTTGGAAGTATATAAAGATTGCTAAAA
>CAZEVB010000071.1:0-3263 GCA_964515835.1 uncultured archaeon
TCTTTTGTCATTTGCTTTACCTTTCTAAGTAAATCTCTTATAATATAAATAGCTTTGCAACTGTCAAGACAATTATTAAAAGCAAGAAGTGTGTTTAATCTACATGGGTAAGAGGGAAGGAGTATTCGCTTTATTGCTGGCCGGCTTTATTTGGGCTGGTACTGGTTTATCATATAAATTATTCTTGTCTGTTGGTTTTACCTTTATTCTCCTTCTTTTAATCACTCGATTCTTCAAGCTTTTATCTGTTCTTGGAATTGCTTATGCAAAAAAAGTAAAGCACATTCCGTTAAACGATTTTAAGGAACTAAAGTTCCTTTTCCTTAACGCGGTTTCTTCTGTTGCAACACCAGTTTTCTTTATCCTTGCTCTTAGTTATTCTTCTTTATCGAATGTTTATTTCCTGCAATACACTATGCCTGTCTGGGTATTTATTTTGGCTGCTTTTTTTCTCAAAGAAAAAATTAATTTTAAGAAGATTCTTGCTGTTTTCATGACAATCCTCGGAATTGTATTTATTTCTCGTCCTGAGAACTTGTTTTCAATAAATCTTGGAATAGTTTTTGGTATTCTTTCAGCACTATCCTTCTCGGCGGACATCATTCTGTCAAGGGAACTAAAAGATTATCATTATCACACAGTATCAATTTACACTAACACTTTTCAGGTGATTATTCTTACTTTGCTTGCTTTATTTATTTTCCCACAGTCGCTTTTTGCTTCTTCTTCATTGCCTCTTATTGTGTTTCTTGCAGTTGCCTTGATCGGTATTTTCTTGGGGATTGCCAGCGACCTCTATTATTTTGCACTTGAAAAAATAGATGCTTCTACAGCAGGAATAGTTACTCTTTGTGAACTTTTCTTTGCTTCTGCCTTTGCATTCCTTTTCTTGGGTGAGATCCCAGTTTTCTTTGAAATAATCGGTTACGGGTTTATTTTATTCTCTGCAATCATAATGTTGTTAAGAAAGAGCGACATTGAGCACTTTGGGCATCTCCTGCACTTAAGAAAGACTCACTAGTTAGTGAAAAACTATTTATTCTTCTGTGTCTATTCTTTATTATGAAGCCAAAGCGAAGAATTGATCCGAAAAGAAGGGAATGGCTCCAGAGACAACAAAAGGCAGTTGATAGTCTTTTTCAGCAGTGTGTAAAGGAAGGTATGCTTGACCCGCCTGTTAAGAACGCGCTTGGAAATAATCCTAGTTTAACTATGAAGAGGCAGGTTGTTACTGCGTGGATTGGAAATCGTTTTGATAGGCCTGTTACGATGCAGAATATTGTCGGTGCGGGAGAGTATGTTGTAGGCAGTTCTGTTAAACGACTGAGGGTAGTTAGTCCAGGCAGGGGCTGGGCAGGAACACGTATTCTTCCAGGAAAATGGGCTCACCTTGGAGAAAATAAGGGAACCAATTATTTCAGGACAAAAACGAGTTTAAGTGGAAAGAAAATATGGGTCGATTTTGATTTAAGCAAAAGACTGGGGATAAGTGTTCTTGGTTTTGGTTTTTTAGCAAATGGCAAGAAGACTAATAACAAATGGAAGGATTCTGACAGGGGTACTGAGCATATAATCCAGAAAATGCTTGAAAACGAGTTAAAAAGAGTCAATTCGCATATTTTGACAATTCCTGTGACAGGCGGGGGCAAAAAAGGCATTAGAATCCCAGTGAAAGATGTTAAAATAAAAAAACCTGAGCGCAGAGCAAAAAGAAAGTGGTCTGTGACAAACGAAGGAAAATATTCGACAGTTTTTTCTTACAATGGCGGCAATGTTTGGGTCGAGTTTCACGTGGATGGTGCTAATGTGAATCCTTTTAGTCTTGATTACGGGATTTTTGAAGGCGGAAGAAAGGAAAACTCTTTTTGGACAGGTATTAATGAAGAGAAAGCAAAACAGGATTTCATTAAGCGCTTGGAACAGCAAATGAAAGAAGGCGATTATTTAGCGGAATGAATTATTTCTATTACATCCCTATGTTTGAGTTCGTGTTCTTTGCCAACTAGTTTTTTTGTTTTTACGTCAATTGCTCTTATGAAGTGCTTTCCGAAGTCAGTGTGTAACTTGTAAGCAAAGTCAAGTACAGTGCTTCCTGGTGCCATTAGGAAACAGTCTGGCAGATAATTTCCATTCTGGTCGCATAGTTTGTTTGCTCCTCCAGGATAAATTGCAAGATAGTTAAGCAGCTCGAAAACACTTTTTTCAAGTGTTTCCTGACACCCTGTTGAACCGAATTTGCCAAGTACGTTTTCTTGTATGTACTCCAATCCTTTCTTTTGTTCGTCACTGACTTCCTTTGCCCCAAATTCGTTGGCACCTGAAAGATAACTTATTTTTCCGTCTTTCGCGGCTTTTTTTAAAGTCAGTTCGCTGATAGCTGAACAGGGAATAATCATAAGATGAGGAAACTCTTTCTTCATTTTTTCTATGTTTTCATCTGCGCCTTTTAAGTCTGCTTTGTTTGCCGCAATGATTATTGGCTTTGATTCTCTCCTGAGTTCGACAGCAAAACTCTTTTTTTCTTCGTCGCTCCATGACTCAAGTTTTTTCTCCAGCAAACCTATTTTTGTGAGCACATTGTCAATGTCGTTGTTATTTGCACCGATGCCGCTGAGGTTCTGTGAGATGACTTCAATTAATTGTGTTTTTCCTTCAATTGGTTTCTTGTAAAATGTCTTCCAGTTCTTCTGGATTATTCCGTAGAACCATTCCTCTATTTCTTCTTCAAGAAAATGTACGTCTTCGCATGGGTCGTGGTTGCCTAAGCCGACGTTTTCTCCTTCTGAATTGGTTGAGCCTGAAGCGTCAACAACGTGAATCAGAACATCTGCTCTTGACAGGTCTGAAAGAAACTGGTTTCCCCTTCCTTTGCCTGTGTGTGCACCGGGAACCAAGCCGGCAACATCAATTACTTCTACTGGAACGAAACGTGTGCCGTTCTCGCAGAAGCCTGTTCGCGGATTGCATTGCACATTAAATTCTTTGTCTACACAGTCAATCCTTACAAATGCAATTGCCTTGTTTGCTTCTATTGTCGTGAATGGGTATGCTGCCATTGGCACGTCTGACATTGTAACTGCGTTAAAGAACGTGCTTTTTCCTGATGATGGTTTTCCGACTATTCCTATTTGCATCTGCTCACGAGATAATTCTGTTATAAAGCTTTTTTATTCCCTCCTACGTAAATAACTTTAAAAGATATCCTCTTCACTGTTAGTTATTCTAAATACCCTATTTTTGGGAGGTAATTCAATGACAGACAA
>CAZEVB010000071.1:3363-4716 GCA_964515835.1 uncultured archaeon
GTACTGCTCCGACTGACCTGGCAATGGCATCCTACTTATTCATGTGGGGTCTCTTGACTTTGTTCCTTTTCATTGGCACACTAAAGAACAATAAGGTTTTGCAGGCAGTATTCGGAAGTCTTGTAATCCTGTTTTGGCTTCTTGCTTTAGGTGACTTCACAGGCATAGCAATAATAAAGATAATTGCTGGTTATGTGGGAATAATCTGCGGACTGTTAGCATTTTATTTGGCAGTTGCAGAAGTCCTTAATGAGGTCTACAAGAAAGAGTTGTTGCCTATTTGGGCGCCAAAGGCATAGAGCCTTTGCCCAAATTCTTTTTTCTTTCAGAATCTTTTTTTTACAACTAGTTCGCCGATCTGTACAGTGTTAAGTGCCGCGCCTTTAAGGATCTGGTCTCCGCAGACAAAGAACTCTAGTCCGTGTTCCTTGAATACGAGGTTCTGTCTTATTCTTCCGACTTCAACATCGTACTTCTCGCTTGCTGTGAGTGGCATAGGGTAAAGATTGTTTTGTATGTCGTCACGTACTTCTATTCCCTGAGTTTCTCTGAAGAGTTCTCTTGTCTTTTCAGGGTCGATTTCTTTTTCGGTTTCTACAACAATACTCTCTGAGTGCGCTCTCATTGTAGGTATCCTGACTGTAGTGCATGAAATTTCAAGGCGGTCATCGTCGAATATTTTTTTTGTTTCCCACACGACCTTCATTTCTTCTTTTGTGTAACCGTTTTCCTGGAATGAGTCTATGTGAGGAATCACATTGAAGGGGATTGGGTGCTGGAAAACCTCGTTTCCTGCTTTTTCTCCGTTGAGCACTTTGCGGGTCTCGTTTTCAAGTTCTTTCATTCCGCCATTTCCTGCCCCGCTTGTTGCTTGGTAGGTTGAGATAAAGACTTTTTTGAGACCGAAGTTTTTATGTATAATCCACAGTGGTATTGCTGCTATTGCTGTTGTGCAGTTGGGGTTTGAAATTAGTTTTGAGTCTCCGATTGCATCAGGGTTTATTTCGGGGATGATTAACGGCACGTTGTCGTCGTATCTGAAGGTAGAGGAGTTGTCAATAACTATGCAGCCTGAGTCAGTTGCCTTTGAGGCGTTCTCTTTTGCCCAGCCTCCACCGATAGCAAAAAAAGCAATGTCCAGCTGGCTGTAATCTGCAGTGTCAGCGTTCTCGACTGTTATCTCGCCTACGTGAGTCTCAATTTTTTTGCCTTCTGACCTGCTTGAAGCATACAGCCTAAGGCTTTCTATTGGGAATTCTCTTTCTTTGAGAACCTTAAGGAGTTCCCTGCCAACCATGCCTGTGGCTCCGAATATTCCTAACTTGACTTTGTTCATGTTGTCATCACCCTGTT
>CAZEVB010000072.1:0-4691 GCA_964515835.1 uncultured archaeon
CAAAGCCAACGATTATCTGTCCGTCTATGTCTATTACAGGCACTCCCTGCTGACCGCTCTTTTTTATCATTTCCTGTGCCTTTGCTCTGTCTGCCGCAACATCAACATGTTCGAATTCTATGTTGTTCTCTTTCAGAAAATCTTCTGCAATGTGGCAGTATGGACAGCTTGGTGTTGAATATACAATTACCTTAGTCATGTAATCACCTCTAAAAGAGATTAAATAAAACAATTAAAAGATGTGTGCTAGACACACATCAAACAGATTTAGAAAAAGAAAAGGGTTGATGCGCTTATGTTGCGCATCCTCCAGCATCGCTGCCTGTTCCTTCATACCCGAAGCCTGGTGAAGGGGTTTCTGAAGAAAGGTTTGCACCTAGTGTTTCTTCAGGCAATTCTATGAATGCAGAACCAATTAGACCTAGTAGTGTAGCAGGATTTCTTGGTGCTCCTTCAATTAGTACTCCGTTGATTACTAATCCAGGACTTCCCCATCTGCCGTCACTTGACTGTGCCTTGTAGAGCTCATTCAGTCCTTTGTCTATGTTGAACAAAGGGAACTGTCCGCTCAGCCAACTTCCTGTATCTGCTAAGTTTGCAGCGAGGTTGAATTCTTCGTCTGCTTCAGTGACACATGTTTCCATTACTTCTGTGTTTATGCCGACTTCTTCGAGGCACTGTTCACCGTCGCCGTCTTCAAGGAAGCAGGATAGATATTCAAAGTACTTCTCTTTCTGGTCCTTTTGGATACAGTATTGGTTTGCCTGTTCCCAGATTTCTGTTTCTCCGTGCATCACATAATCGACGAACCTTATCTTGAGATCTATTTTATCCCCCAAAGTTTCGTAGACTGGTAGTATTGCTTTCTCTATCTGTGTGCCGTATGGGCAGTGACTCATAACAAACACTTCCACTATAGGTTTTTCTGTTTGCGGAATTTCTCTTGTTTCTGGAGGGGTTAAATCCGGCAAAGGAAGGTCTTCTGCTAAATTAATTGCATTGCCCCAGATAACTGCCTGTTCTGCGTCATTTGTAGTATAAATAGGAACAGTTCCAACTGTGTTCTGGTTAGCGTCTTTTGCTTCTGCAAGCAGCATGTAGAATCCTTCTGATAATTCCTCATTGCTTGTTACTACAAAATCAAATTCTCCTCCGAATAATGCTTCAGAGTTTCTGTTAAGATAATCAGTTACATTTACAGATAGTTCTTCCAGTGATACTCCTGCGCCATCTGCAGTGCATGTTCCACTGTCTCCTGTAGGCAGGATTAATGCTCCTGTTGCTCCAGTGCCCTGCGGAAATGCAAATGAACCTATCAAGCCGCCAATAAATAATGAACCTACTACAGCGGCAACCATAAAGTATGCAAAATTAGATGAAGCTGGTGTTTCTTGTTTATCCTGTTTTGTTTCTTCCACCTGCTTTACTTCCTGTGTTTCAATCGTGTTTTCTTCTTCAACCAAGCTAACCCTCCTTATAAATATTATATTTATATATTCCGTAATCTTAATAAAACCTTAATAAATTCTGCCCCAAACACCTTAATAAACATATTCATTTCTTAACAGTAAGCAATTAACACTGTTATTTAGGTAAATATTAATCCCCCAAGCACGCTTATTATGTAATCTCTTTCTTTAGTCTGTTGGCTAAGCAACTAATTTAGGAAACCTTTATAAATATTATTAACGATAGTTAACTATTATGGTTTATTTTCCTTGTGAAATCGTTGTCTGGCATGTCTTGCCTGCTTTGCGAAGAGAACTTTGCACATACCTCATAAAGAAGAAAGGCATGAAAACAAAGGACGTTGCAAAGCTCTTTAGTCTTACTAATGCAGCAGTCAGCCAGTATATCCACAAAAAACGGGCAAAAACATTCGTTTTTGACAAAAGATTTATTCCTGAAATAGAGGCACTTGCAGACCATATTTTGGAAGTTAATCCCAAAGAACAGACAAATGAGTACATTCGCGGGGGCTGTGAAATATGCAGGAAGGCGAAGAGCAGCGGAATGCTTTGTAGTTTACATAAAAAGGATGCAGAGTGTTTCGAGGACTGCTGTATTTGTTTTGAATAATTAGGTGATTGTTTTGGGTGATGATTGTCCTGCTGGAGAAATAAGAAAGAAGATTTTTTCTTCTTTCATTTCATCAATATCTAAGAAGGGAAAAAACTTGAAAAAAAGAAAAACCTATATGGACCATTCAGCTACGACGCCTTTAGACAACAGAGTGTTAAAGGAGATGCTGCCATATTTTTCAAAAAAATTTGGTAATCCTTCATCGCTTTACTCTTACGGCATGGAAGCAAAAATTTCTCTCGAAAACACCCGGGAGAGATTGGCAACTTTAGTGAATGCAAAACCAGAGGAAATAATTTTTACTTCAGGGGGCTCAGAATCTGATAACCTTGCTTTGCGGGGCGTGGCTTACGCGAATCGCAAAAAAGGAAATCACATCATAACTTCTGAGATTGAGCACCCTGCAGTCTTAAGAACCTGCGAGGCGCTCGAGAAAGAGGGTTTCAGGATAACTTATGTTCCTGTTGACAATGATGGGATAATAAGGTTAGATGAACTTGAGAATTCATTTACAAAAGAAACAATTCTTGTTTCAGTGATGCATGCTAATAATGAGATTGGCACTATTCAGCCGATAGAAAAAATTGCCGAACTTTGTAAAGAAAAAGAAATTTATTTTCATACTGATGCAGTACAGAGTTTCGGCAAACTAAAGATTGATGTAAGTAGAGTTCCTTTGACAATGTTCTCTCTGAGCGCACACAAGATATACGGGCCAAAAGGGGTTGGTGCAATATTTATCAGGAAAGGCACTAAACTAACTCCCCAGATAACAGGTGGACCGCAAGAGTTAAGCGTAAGGGCCGGAACAGAAAACCTTGCAGGTTTTGTCGGTTTGGTCAAGGCTGCTGAACTGATGCACTCTGAAATGGAAAAAGAAAACGAAAGGCTTTCCTCAATCAGAGACCACATAATAAAGAAACTTTCAATGATTTCTGATTCAAGACTCAATGGTCACAAGGAGAAAAGATTGTCAAACAACATTAATATGACTTTCAGGTATATTGAGGGAGAGTCTCTCTTAACCATGCTTGATATGGCTGGAGTGGCTGCTTCGACAGGTTCGGCATGTTCTTCCGCTTCTCTTAAGGCAAGCCATGTTCTTCTTGCAATTGGTTTAAAACACCCCGAGGCACACGGTTCTCTTAGACTTACTCTTGGCAGGGAGAACACTAAACAGGATGCAGATTTTGTTATTTCAAAAGTTCCTGAGATTGTTTCAAAGCTCCGTAAGTTAAGTCCATTAAATAAAAATAATTTCTAGTTAAAATTTAGTTAATGAGTATAAGGTGTAAAAATGTACAACAAAAAAATAATGAAAGAATTCATGAACCCAAAAAACTTTGGGGAAATGAATAATCCTGACGCTACAGGAAAAGTCGGCAATCCTGTGTGTGGGGATGTCATGGAACTTTATCTGAGGGTTTCAAAGAACAAGAAAGGGGAAGAAATAATCAAGGACATAAAAATCAAGACATTTGGTTGTGTAACTGCAATAGCAAACGCTTCGCTCCTCACCCAACTGGCAAAAGGAAAGACTCTTGAGGAAGCATCAAAAATCGGCAAGAAAGACCTACTAAAAAAGCTGGGTGACGTGCCTTCAATAAAGGTTCATTGCTCTCTCTTGGCTGCAGATGCATTACAGGACGCTATTAAGAATTACAACCAAAATAGTCACAAAACTAAGAAAACCAAAAAATGAGGGAGCCAATTTTTAGGATTGTGAAACAAAGCTTTATATATTTCATTAATCTTAATCTTAATTCGCAACAAAAAAGAGGGTTTTTTTTGGCTAAAGAGTATTTTGAATTCGTTGCTAAGCGTGATGGCAGGTTAGCTCCATTCAAGCTGGAGAAGGTATCTGAGGTTATTTTTAAGGCTGCTCGGGCAGTCGGTGGTGAGGACAGGAATCTTGCTAATGATATTGCTATCAAAGTCTATTCTTCACTTAAGGAAGAGTTCGGCAAGAAAAATCCTACTGTTGAACAGATTCAGGATGCTGTTGAGAAAATCCTGATTGAAGAAGGTCATGCAAGAACCGCAAAAGCATACATTCTTTACAGACAGAAGCGCTCAGAGTTACGTGATTCAAAAGCATTCCTCAGAAAAGTTGAAGGAATAATTAACGGTTATATCTTAAAGCATGATTGGCGTGTTAACGAAAACAGCAATGCTTCTTATTCGTTGTCTGGTCTGCAGGCACATGTGAGCGGGGCTGTTGTTGCAGAGCACGCTCTCAATTACATTTATCCTAAGGAAATTTCTGAGTCACACAGGAGCGGTGATTTCCACATCCACGACTTAGGTACTGGAACATTTGCAGGATACTGTGCAGGATGGTCGCTTGCACAGCTTCTTGCAGAGGGTTTCAATGGCATTCCCGGAAGGATTGCCGCAAAACCAGCCAAGCACTTTAATGCTGCATTAGGCCAGATAGTTAATTTCTTTGGCACACTTCAGAATGAGTGGGCTGGTGCACAGGCCCTGGCTTCTTTTGACACTTATCTGGCACCACTTGTTGCTAAAGACGGATTAAACTATGCTCAAGTAAAACAGTGCATGCAGGAATTTATTTTCGCGGTAAACTCAACAAGCAGGTGGGGCAACCA
>CAZEVB010000073.1:0-4649 GCA_964515835.1 uncultured archaeon
GCCTGTCCGGTTCTCTTTAGTTGTTCAAGTTGCTTTAACAAAGTTTTTTCTGTTTCTTTTGCTTCCTTCAGTAGCGGCTCGAAAGGAATTTTTAGGTTCAGAACATTGTTAACTGCTTTAATGAGTTCTGCCGAGCCCTTGTAGTCAGCCACGTTTTTGACATCCGCCAGAAGCGAGAATGCTTTTATGTTTTCTTTTTTTAATTCAAGCATAACCATTGCAGTGATTCCTGTTGTAATCCCGTTCTCCACTAGTTTGATGCCGAGTTTCTTTATTTCTTCTTTTGATTTTTCGTTTGATGCAACTGCATATACTTTAGCTGCTTTTTTCTCGTCGCTGGTGTGTATTCCTTCAAGTGAGATTAACTGCTTTATGTTCTTTTCTTTGGCCCATAAAGAAACATGTTTTGCTAAATAGTAAATATGTTGTTTTGGAATTATCTGTTCTGCAATCAGAATAGCGAGTTTCTTTTCCTTATTAGCATATATTCTTGCAGGGTGCATTGGCAGGCCTTTTTCTATCCTAACCATTGGCATGAAAATCTCTGATTCGATATGCCCGATTTCCACGAACTTCATTTTGTCTATAATGTACTTAGCACTGATTGTTCCAACTAAACCTAATCCCGGAAAACCTTCTATTAGAGTATATCCGTTAAGGTTGTTTTTTTTGTACTCGACAATTTTTATCAAAGGAAAACTCATTTTATCACAACCCAACCCCCTGCAGGGGGTTCCGTTGACGGGAAGACATCCTCACGAATTATCTGGAAGCCAGCGCCTTCAGGCGCTGGAGGATGTCACCATTTTCAGAATATAAAGTGTAAGTTGTTTTTAATGCTTTCTTTTAAATAATTCAAAGCCCTATTTTTTGCATGCCTAAGTCCAGTGCCGCAAAAACCCGAACACGCCAAAAACCAGTTGTTATTTCGAGAACAAAGTTAAAGAAGAGTTTTGCGGCTTTTACTGATCGTTTATCGCAGAACCTTGTTTCTCATCCGGTTCATTTAAGGGCTGCTGAATGGACCAGGGATATTGGTCTTTTTATCCTGCGTAGGCTGCCTCTTGAGACAAATGAAAGACTGGCTGCGGAGAGGATTGTCCAGCGTTCTGCAAAGATAACTCAGAACATTGCAACTGACCGATTAACTAGCCAGGGGATTAGTGTAACTGACCTGAGAAAGATTCTGGGTGATGCTGAAAAGTTCCTTGAGCTAAGCAAACAGAGGAAAGATTATGATGTTGATTCGAAAACAAGAATTGTTGCGCATGAAAGAAGGCGTCTTGAGGGGCGTCATGAAGAAGAACATCTTGATATAAGTGTTGGGGCTGTAACAATGGCTGCTGAGCTGGTAGTAGTCCGACTTGAAAACACAATCGGAAAAGAAAATTATGCTCTTTACAGCGAGTATTTCTTCTCTGTCCGAAACAAGTTTAATTCGGTTATGCTTTGATAACAAAGTAAACTATTAACGAAAGCGGCAATAACAGGAGCACGTACAAAAAGTTTTCTTTGGTCTTCCTTCCTCGAAAGCCACGAATGCGGATGTTAGTAAAGAGTATTCCCCTAGGTAAAGCGGAATAGCAGTCATCGCCGAACTGAAAAGCGCTTCCCTTTTTTTATTTCTCTAATCCCAATTCCAGTTCTGAGAGCAGTTCAAAGTTCATTCCTGTAACAGCCATTATTTTTCCGCAAGAGAGTTAATTTTCCAAAAATGAAAGAATTATATACTGGTTAGAGTCTCATAACCTAGTCGGGCGATTTATCACCCCGAATTTCCAAAATAATGGGCACCAGGGGAAGTGATTCACTTCCCCTATCCTACTTAATATATTTTCTGCCCGTATATTTACTATGGTTCTTGTGGTTGACGGCATATTCTATAATCTTCTTGTAGACAACTGGCTGAATATTCTCATTATTTATTTGGTCTCCTCAGTTGCAGTATACTATGCTGCGACTATGCTTGAACTAAAGGACAACAAGCCGCACAAAGCATTTGCAGTTATTTTTGTGGGATTTGCTTTTGGTTTAATCAGGGACTTCTTTTTTGATTCAAACTTTATTTTCTCTTGGATATTTGTTCTCGGGATTTACCTTTATTCCATAAAAGCGATTTATGAAGAAAGCTGGACCAATGCAGTTCTCCTTTCGATATTGTCTATTGTAGTTGCTTTCCTAATCGGCTATTTTGTTACTCCTTTCTTATTTTCTATTTTTTAATTCTTTGTCCCTTTAATTATGTATAAGCCAGCATCTTTTTTGTTTTTGCTTTCAAAAATATTTTTCCCTTTTATTCCTAAAAAGTATTCTGTTTGTATTTTAAAATTCTTTTTTGCCGCTTCTTCTATTGCTTTGTTGTCTATGTGTTTTATTTTTTTTACATACGAATCTTTCAGGGACATTTTTTCTTTAAAAAATCTTGAATCCGGATTAAGCAGCATTAAAACAATTTTTCCTTTTGGCTTCAGTACTCTTGCTGTCTCGCGCAGTGCTTTTTTGTAATCAGTTATGAACTGCAATGAAGCAACAAATATAACTGCATCAAACCGCGCGGAACAAAAAGTCATTTCTTCTGCCGAGCCGACCACTTTTCTTATGCTACAGGGTGCTTTCTTGATTGTTTCCCGTGAGACATCCAGCCCGGTTACTTTAAACAGGTGTTCTGTCAGGCCTTTTTCTAGTGTGCCTGGTCCGCAGCCAACACTAAGAACTTCTCTTGCATCGCCAAGTTCCCTCAAGAGATAATTAAGTTCTTCCCTGAAAACATTTCTCCAGAAACTGCTTTTGCAGGATTCAAGATAATCTTTCTTTTCAGTTATCCTTTTTGGTCTAGGTTTTTTTGTTTCGGTTTTCGGCGGACCCCATATAGAGTCATTTCCGAATTGCCTTTCCCACCAGTCATCATATTCTTTCCACATGTCAAGAACATTGAACTGTTTTTTCATTACTGTTTCGTACGCTAAATTGATTTCTTTCATTTTTTCAGTGTTTCCGCTTAAATCAGGGTGGTTATTCTTAGCGAGTCTTCGGTAAATCATCCTGACTTCTTTTTCAGAAGATTTTTCGTCTGCACCAAGCACTTCTCTTGCTTTAACCAGATTCATGTTCACCAATAATCCTTCTTTGATTTTCAATTAATAATTATTCCCATGCTAGGTTGTCTCCTGTACAGATTTTCTTTGCTGTTCCTGCAGGTAGTTCAATAAGAAAACCCGCTTTCTTTTTCGGAGTGTAATTAAGGGAGAATGGTTTTGTTGTCGCAACATCAACAACCTTTTTCTGGGAATTCAAATAAACAGCGTCAATCGGAAAGAAAACAAACATCATGTGGATGCTTGCTTCGATTCTTTTTTCAGAACCAAATTCAAACACCAGACCATAATCAAAGTTCTTCTTTCTTTCAAACATCAGTCCCCTGAATTTGCCGAAGAAACCATTAGCAAACCTGACTTTTTCAATGACTTTCTTTCTCTGGGTCTTGTTGTAAAGCAATTAACCACTTCATTAATCAGCTAAAAAACAGTCAGCTTTTCTTTGGTTTTTCTTTTATCATTTCGAGAGGAGGAACCTTTATTTCTTCTAACATGGCCTTTGTTTTTTCAGGATCCATTGTATCTTCAGACAAACCCGCTAGTTCGCCCCTAATACCTTCAAGTTCAGAAATCTTGCTCTCAAGATCGGATAAAATAAGCCGGATTTTCTCTTCTTTTGCCCGCGTATTAGGCTTGTTAACTGCCTTTATAGTGCGCGTTTTAACAGGTTTTTTCGCACTTTTCTTATTTGCCTTTGTCTTCATTTTCCTCACATATATAGATTGCTTTCGAATATAAAAAAGAATACCTTTAAAAACAATCTTTGGTACTTTATATATTACACTCTCCCTGTGTGTGCATTAAACTAATCTTTGATGATTGTCCCAAAACTTTATTTTAAAGAAGTGAATAGGTCTTTACTATGAAACTTAGTTCTGTTGGAATAATTCCGGATGGAAACAGGCGTTATGCTAAAGCGCACAACATGAATCTCGTGCAGGCTTACAGCGCAGGAACCAGCAGGGCATGGGACATGCTCAACTGGATTTCTGATTACAAGGACATAAAAGTCGGTACTTTTTACACGCTTTCTTTAGAGAACCTGGCAAGAAGCAGGTTAGAACTCAGTGCGCTCTTAAAGATTTTTGACAGCCAGCTTGACAAGGTCTTCAAAGAAAATGTTTTTGAGGAAAAAGGAATCCGCCTGAAATTCATTGGCAGGATTTCTTCATTGCCCGACTCCCTCAGGAAAAAGATTTCAATGGTCGAGGATTACACTTCACAGTTCAATGGCACAGTCATTCAGCTTGCTTTAGGTTACAGTGGCCGCGCAGAAATAGTTGATGCTGCAAGAGCACTTGCCATTGATTACAAGCAGGGAAAAACAGGCTTAGATGATTTGAATGAAGAATCCTTTAAGAATTATCTTTATTCGGAAGCAAGGGACCCTGATTTAGTAATCAGAACTTCCGGCACAAAACGCCTTTCCGGTTTCCTGACTTACCAGAGCGCTTACTCCGAGTTATATTTCTCTGACAAGTACTGGCCTGAATTCGGAAAAAAAGATTTCAAAAAAGCGATTGACAGTTACCAAGAACGAAAAAGAAATTTTGG
>CAZEVB010000074.1:0-4636 GCA_964515835.1 uncultured archaeon
CTTCACACAATCACCATCACGATCAGCAAGCGTAGGCAAACAACCATCACCACCACCAGAACCACCACCGCCTCCACCACCAGAAGTGTTTTTAGTGTTATTAGGCTCTTGCGGAACTATGCAAGAACCTGATGAGCAAGTCTTGCCTTCTTCACACAAAACATCAGCAGGGCAGGAAGAACAATTCTCACCATCGTTAATCTCACTGTTTCCACAAAGAGCTGAAACAATATTCGAACAAATAGCAGAACAACTTCCGGCATCATGACAACTGTCTGTTGTCAAAGAATTAGAATCATCACAATCCAAATCAGCAACACATGCAATGTTACAGCTATGCTGACAATAACTCTGGCAGGTTCCGAAATTAACACAGCTGTCTGTTGTCAGGTCATCCCCGTCAAGACAATCTTCATTAGTATAACAACCTTCATAGTAAGTAAGCGACTGGGAAATACCACAACAAAAACCAGAATTATAAAGAGCAGGCTGACCAGTAGAAGAATTTATACACGCGCACTGTTGAACAATCGCACCCTCGCCACAGTCAGCAGTAACAATATTAACACAAGCAGAATCACAACTATCTGCATCAAGACAAGAGTCCACTGTCCATGAATTCGAATCGCTGCAATCCAAATCAGAAGAACAAACAGGATCAATGCAGGAATCATCGCAGAATATTTGTGAGGTAGTGCATGTCTGTCCTCCTGAATACAATGACTGGATTTCCAAAGAAGTTAATGCCTTGTTGTACACTCTTAAGTTATCCATGTAACCGTCAAAGAACCACCCCAAAGTAGGGTGCCGTCCAATAATAAACGGTTCGTTTACATTCGGTAAAAAATAATCAAAAGAAATTGTTTCGCTAGTGCCGTTAACATAATAAGTGACTGAAGAACCATCATAAACAACTGCAACAAACTGCCAAGAACTATCTGAAATGGACAAAGAGGAATACGCATTATGCCATACCCCCTCATAAATCCCAAACATTGGCGCACCCTCATAAATCCTGAAGAACGTGTATCCTTCAGAATTAATCGTGTCATTACTGCGGTGGCCAACTATATCGTGCCTAGAATCAACTCTATTAGGATTAATCCATACAGTAAAAGTCAATCCCTGCGAGTAATCAAGCGGAACAACGGAAGTGTTTAGGCTTTGTTGTAAACCATCGAATAAGTATGCCCCTTCATCATGACCAGAAGAATAATATTCTGGGCAACTAGTACAAGAACCATCAAGGTTTTTTCCTGAAGAATCAGTTGCGAGGCGGTCATCAATAGAATCATCAAACTTTAAGTACAACTGTAAATCTGGTACAGTAATGGCTACGCACGAACCAGATGCACACGTTTCTTCTGACTCGCAGGTCCCACAAGTTCCTCCGCAACTATCACTACCACATTCCTTGCCAGAGCAATCTGGTGTGCAAGAAGAAACACATTGATTTGCAATACAAATCTCACCAGTACCACAAGAACCACAAGAACCGTTGCAACCGTTATCACCGCACTCTTTTCCTGTGCAGTTTGGTGTGCACACTGCCCCAAAACTTTCATAAGCGCCAATGTCGTAAGCAGTTCCGCGCGGACGCTGGTTGCCCTCAAAGTCATCAGTTACCCCTTGTGCACTTGTATCTGTCCCCTTGTCGATTGCACCACTCCCTATCTTAAGTTTAAATCCTGAGACCGCGGGACTCTCCTCGTTTGCATTCTCAAACAGCGGGTCGCCTTTCTCATCGCCTAACCCATCGCCGTCAGGGGAACCAAATGTATTGTTTGTTTTTGCTTCATAAGTAGAATTGCCGTCAGCCCAATAGCTTCCTGTACAGTTGTAGTAAATGTTGTTGATTATTTTTCCGGTTGTTATTTGTCTCCTTTCTTCAGGTAAGGAAGATTTGCTTTTTCTAAAAGCAGTTGCAATGTTATCTAAGAATGCAAAAGTATTGTTGATTACTTGAAGGTTCTTTACGCCGTAAACCTTTACGCCTTGCGTACCTTCAAATCCGTCATTTTCAGCATCTGCAAAAATGTTGTTTCTTACATATATATCTTCAAAATCTGTGTCTGATTCTATGAATACTATTTGATCTGCAGAAGCAACAAAATTGTTTTCAATAAAAACATTCTTTGCGTACTCGTCGTTATTGTGGTAGCTTTGGAATCCATCCGTATGCGAAGTTGCTATTGCATCATTTACATTATCATGATGTGTGCCGTAGAACTTGTTATTGCTGATTACAATATTTTCCCCTGCAAATCGGCTGTAATCAGCATCACTGGAAGTATTCGGTCCGCCACTTGCGTCCCTTCGCAAGTCATAAACCACATTATTGTTTGCAGTTATATCATAACCTTTTATTGTAAGTCCTGCGTTGCACCTCTCAATCGTGTTGCCTTCAATGAGTATGTCGCTTTTCCAGTTACTAGGCCTCCACTCGGTTGAGATACCGTAAGTGTTTCTCAAATCATAAACATAATTATCCACTACTTCCACATGATCGGCATAAATGTAAATCCCGTCCCTGTTTGAAACAGGTGCAGTAAGATTATGAGTTATATTAAAATCCTCGATTCTGGTGTAATCTCCAAGTACTTTGAATCCCTGCATTTTTACCGAGTCCGTTACTGCTGTCTTGAAAATGAGTTTTCCGCTGACATCGCCGCCTCCGGTTGAAGGAATTGTTACTCTTTCATCGTAAGTTCCAGGTTCCACAATTACTACTGCACTCCCTTTAACAGTGTCTGCCGCTTTCTGGATTGTGCACCAAGGGTTTGCCTCAGTTCCAGGATTTGAATCGCTGCACCCTGTCTTTGCAACATAATAATCTCCGAAAGATACACAAACACCAGAACCACAATAACCACCGCAACCATCATCACCGCACTCTTTTCCTGTACAATCGGGGGTACATGTTATGCAGTCATAAGAACAATTTGAAGCAGTTTCTCCGCTTTCACAAACACCATTATAACAGGAAGCTCCTCTGTATGCGCCCCACATCGCTGCCTGGAATGCGCTATACCGGGTTCCGTCATCAGCACTTATCCCGTGTCTTTCAGGAAACCTTCCGCACTCTCTTCCTGCTTGGCAGGCAAAATCATTAGGACCATTATAATATTCCAAGTCAGGATCTAACACGCACCACCCAGAACCATCAGACCCTCCTCCCTGTGAAACAGGAGCACAGGGATCTTCCTGGGTCCAAGCCCCAAAATTGACCCATCTGTCAGTGTACTCAAAAAACAAGAAACTGTCACCCCATGCTTCCTGCATTTCAGGCAGCAAATGGAGAGAAATAGCAGCGCCTTTCCAAGGCTGGGCAACACAACAATAATCATACTGATTACCAGGCCTATATCCCCCGTCAATAAAGCCATAAGGATCTGGTAAAGACTTGTTTCCTGAACCAGTGAGTATGATATTCCAATAACCATACTCAGGATCCCCAGTAACCCAGGCACCAAAACCAAACACTGCCATACCATTCCTAGATATAGACAAACCAAGGTCCTCGTGAAGAAAACTCGAGTTAGCAATAAAACTCTTCATTGACTGGTTATCAAGTAGTGTTGCAGCAAAAACCAAGGGAAGTTTTTGCCCAGGTCTTTGGCCCCCGCCATCAGGCCAAGTATGCCCAATCAAAGCCATGTGGTAAAGGTCAATGCCGTACTGAGTAAACGCAATCAAGAGTTCCCGCTTATCATCAATAGAATCATTCAACATTAGTCTAAGCGCAGCATCTCCATTACGCTGTCCAATATCAGCACCATAATTAGGAATATTTTTCATTGGATGGATGTTTCTGCCAAGTTGCCCCTGCTTGTGATCAAGCTGCACATACCTAAGACCCTGATTATACAACGTGCCCCAGGAAGTACTTCTAATGCCAAGCAATTCTTCAAAAGTCGGGGTATTAGAAACAGGAGAAAACACGGGCAATAAATCTGTTCTAAGACTGATTGTAGAGTAAAGCGTTTTATCAGTTCCTACATAAGGAGGCCTAAAAACTGTTGCACCGTTATCGGGAGGAACTACTGAAAGCACAGTAAGAACTGCAGCGGTCTCCAGGCAAACAGTGACATAACTCGTGTTCGGGTCGCATACATCTGCACTGACGGTCTTGACAATTGATTCTCCCGGCTGCGCAACATAAGGAAGAGACGGGATTAATCCGGAGTCAAAGGAACTATAAGGAGCTATTCTATTGTCAAATCCCTGGCCGCCACTTACAACAGGATTTACTTCCCAACCATTACGCGAACCATCAAAAGAAGGAGTAATAGCTGTGATTGTTACCGGTCCGAGAACCCAATAATCACCATTAGCAAATTGCCCTATTGTATAATCATTGTCAAACGTCCAAGTAATGCCATATTGGGAAACTGATGTATCGGCATAAACAAAGCCTATAAAAAACAGCAAAAGCACCAGCAGAGCAGCAGTCATTGTTTTATTCATTAAATGTAACAAAGAGGTCTTGTAATATAAAATAGTTTCCAAAATTAGTTTTAAGCATTCAAACTGTCTTAGCAGATAACACTCAAAACACAATAGCTAGCCTTATCACTAACAAAAAAGTAAAATAAAAATAAGAATTAGAATACATTAAGAAATTTTCTATTTGCTG
>CAZEVB010000075.1:0-4566 GCA_964515835.1 uncultured archaeon
TCTTTGTCAGGTTGCTTCCTGGAAGCGAACCGCTCAGCACACCCACACAGTATTTGGTGCCGTCCACCACAAGCACCATTGAGTTCCAGAATCCCTCGGACGCACTCCTGCTCTGCCCCAGAGTATCAGCGTCCTGCGCAACATCGCTGAACGGCCAGTTCTGGGGGGAGTAGTTTGACGGCGTAGTTAGAAAACCCTTGCCATAGAACTTTGCCTGGTCAAGGCCCTTAACAGCATTCTTCCAGTTTCCGCTCCAGTCTGAAGCCATCTTCCCGTACTTTGTCACGGAAAAGGCAGTGTCTATGCCTGTGTGGATGAGGTCTGTTGCCACTGCTTTCTTCAGTTTCTCATAGTCCACTACCCCGTCAGGGATATCATCAAAGCTGATTGAGTAATCGCCTATAGTAGTGTAAACATAGAACCTGACTTTCGCGTCCTTTGAATAGTGCGCCACTGCACTGCTTGCAGTTGCCTCGTTTCTCTCGTTGTTAACAAGGTCATTCCTTGCGCCTGCAAGCACATAAACCTCGGAGTCCTTCGTGTTTGATATCTCAATGTCAACCTGTGCAAACTGCCCCTCCTCAATAGTCTTCGGCGCGAACTTAATTCTTTTCACATAAATCGGAGGGTACAGGTTGAAGTACGCTATCAATCCCTGTTTTCCTCCATCACCTTTCATGTGCCATGCCTTGACCTGTGCCTGTATGTATTTCTTGCCAATCCACTGTCCTTTCTTTGGTGAGACAAGGGGAATAGTCAGAACTGTTTTGGCATGTCCCGCACCATCTGTGCTAACAGAAGTGCTTGACAGGGAGCCTATGTTCTCATAAGTCATCCAGCTGTCCAGCTCGAACTTGACTGACTCGCCTGATGCAGCCACCCACTCATCGTCAATCATTTTCTTGATGGACAACATTACCTCAACCTGATTCAGGCCGTTCATGTAAAAGTCTTCTTTTTCCGGGGCATAAAGCTCGTAACTGTACTGCTCCTCAAAAGGAACACAGTAATAGTCCTCGCATACATATCCTTCGGGGCAGTCCGAATCCTCGTAACACTCCATGCACTCCTCCGCATAATAACAGTCATCATCATCACAGTCAATGTAACCATCCTCGTCATCATCATAGCCGTCACTACAGATGGCTTCAGTGTCCGGGGCGTCGTACACACACTCCCCGCCTTTGCACAGGTAGCCATCCGGACAGTCATAATTAGTGTAACAGAACGGCTCGTTATCTCCTCCGCAGCTAGCCTGGCAGTCCTCAACTTTCTCCAGACACTCCTCGTAACCAGGCTTGAAAGCATTCCCGCTTGACAGTTTCTCTATGAACTTGTTGTAGGCTGCCTGGTATATCTCGCGTGTCCGAGAACAGTCGCTGGTGCATGCCTCAAGTTTGTAGTACCATTCCTTGTAGTCATTGTACTCTTTCTGGTAATTACAATACTGCCCGCAGTTGAAGTTTGACTCGCAGTTCTTCAGGCAGTCAGTGTACACATCGGCAGCCGCATTTGTCTGAATAAATAAAATCAGCAGAATAACTAATATGGTGCGTGTCCTCAACCAAACACAACCTTCTTGAACATAAGTCCTTCAGGATTCCTGTATAAACTGTTCCAGTATGGGGCTGGAACAGTACTCTTCCATCTTTTCCGACCCAAGGTCATCCATTGTACCCAGTTCTTCTTCAGGTATCATGCAGGTAATTTCAGCGGCCAGCATCATTGGTCCCATTACAGCAGCCATCTGCTTTCCTTCCTCTGTTTTTGCCTCTACACTCTCCATCTTGAAAGTTATCTTGCATTTTTCTTGCTGGAGACCATAAACAGTAATTCGTGAAGAAATCTTGAGTTCAGAATCCTCCTCCACTTTCCTTAAGTATGCTTTTTCGCAGTTTTTGATTGCTGCCTCCATGCATGCATCGTCATCACTGCAGTCCTTAAACGAAGACAGGTTTTCAGGAAGCAGAGGACACCCTGAAAGAATCAGTATGACAATAACCGACGACAATGCAATCCAGATGCTTTTCATTGAATGTTTTTAGCCACAAACTACTATTTAATTGTTTTTGGATTGTAGCGCTGCTGCAGTTAAGCAGAATCAGAAACAATTAATAATCGCAATTCCGTAGGATATAACATGAAACTTCCTGCCAAGTTGCTGTTATTTTTTGTTCTTCTTAGTCTGCTTTCAGTTTCCTGTTACTCCAACGGCATGCCTATGCCTCCGCAAGAACACTATCTGGATGTTTTTATTCCTGACCAGAAAGCAGTAATTTACTGGGACGGCAACACTGAAGAAATGATTCTCTCGACAAAAGTTTCTCTTGAGGAATTCACTGACTTTGCCTGGGTGGTTCCTATCCAAAGCAGCACAAAACCAGAGATTGAGGAAGCAGACGAGTCAATCTTCCTTGACTTATCCTATCTTTTCCCTGAATCCCGGGAAGCGACTTTAGGATTTGACCTGATTTCTTCTTTTGAAGGAAAAGCCGCACAGAAAGTCACGATAGTTGAAACAAAGAAACTTGACATTTATGACATAACAATCCTGCAGGCAACAAACAGCAAGGTTCTCCTTGACTGGTTAAATGAAAACGGTTATTATTTTCCCGAGGACAAGCTTGATGTCCTCACTTACTACACCTGGGAATCAAACGAGGAAAACCTTCCTTATTATTTCGTTGCCAACAAAATAAACCTATCCAACAAGTATCCCGGTCTTGTTGTCTCACAAACAGATAAAGACTGTGTAGAAGCAATACCTCTTGATGAAATAGTCTTATACGAACCCTATATTATTGATTATCTGGAAGATGTTGTACTAAGCGAAATTAGTTATTATGATGCTTGTGAAGGAGCAAATTTTGAGGCTGTCCTTGCCCTCGCAGAACTGCACCTCGGCATAAGCACCCCGCTAAAATACACTTTCACGCCACAGGAACCGACTTACCCGATGCACATGACAAGTGCAGCACCTGGTTCGACAAGAGCAGTAGTGTTTACTATAGCGGAAAACTGCTTTGACGACTGGCAAAAAAACTTTGACTTCATTGCAGCTGTAAATAATCCTTCATTTGCACAGGCAAACGGCTTTGAGAAAGGCAAATGCATCTCAAAACTGGTTTTTGAAGGCGAGACACGCTTACTCAAAAAAGATTCCTTTTTCCTTGAAAAACCATTCCTGCCGCAATATGATCCCGGCTTCAATAACCAAGATGACAATCCAGATCCGATAATGATTCTGATTCTCGAAATAATCATTGTTCTCATACTCTTCCTTATTTATGTCTGCCCTTTTGCAGTATTCTTCTTCGCTCTCGGCATCATTGCAAGACTGCTTGAAGAGAAATTTAAGAAAGAACTCCTGTTCAGGACAATCTCATTCCTGATTGTTGCAGCCTTCTCTATTCTCATGTTTATCATGTTTTCTGAAACATTTTTATGGTTCCCTGTTTTGGTCACCCTCTTCTGTGCAGCAAACATTGTTGCAGGGCACATCTGCTTCAGAAAAAGGGACATAAAACTAGCAGTCATCAGTCTGGTAGCCCTGCTAATGATTTTGTTTGTTCTTATTTTCGTTTTATATATCCTGTTTGCGCCACAGATAATATATTAGTAAAACTCAGTTGCCGTATTCTTCAATCAGATTCTCAATGACTATCCGAATTTCTTCTTCTTCCATTTCCAGTTCTTCAGGAGTCTTAAATCTCTCGTAACCATTTCCAACTCTATAATATTTCTCGCCAAAAACATATGTAGGAATGCTTTTCCTTGGATTGAATTCCTCGAAGATTGCTCTTTCCGAAGCAGGAACTTCACTTTCTTTTTCAGGAGTCAAAGTGTTATCTCCTGTATCCAGTTCCCAGTGATATGCAATTATTTTCCCTTCATTAACATACTCCAAAATAACACGGTCATAAGTTTCTATTATCCAAATACAATGCGGACACCAAGTTGTTGAAAACAACCTTATTACTGGTTTGTCTCCTTTCTTTTCAGCGTCTTCTTTCACGCTGAAAGTTTCCGGCTCAAAATCTTTTTCCTGCACCTACAAAGGGTCATTTTCGGTTTCGTCAGGGGATAACTGAAGATCATCATCAGTAACTTGTTTATCAGAAGCATCCCCTGCAATGTCTTCGGCTACTGTCAAATCCGTATTATCAGCATTCTCTCTGGCTGTAAGCATTCCAGTGCACCCGCTAAGAAGCACGATACCAAATAACAGAACCACAAAAACTTTTTTCATTTTTCAGTCACTAAAAAATTTAGCAGGCAATACTTTTTTAACACCCGACGAAAAACATTAACGCCGATAATCACATGTTTTTAAATAAAAAGGCTCAGTGTTAGTTGTTTCTTCACAACCTTTTTGCAAGCAAAAAGCTTGACCAAAAAGTTCAGTAGGTGTTAACTTCATCATCGCCCATTGACATTATAGGTGTTAACACTTTAATTTTTATGCTTTTAATCGCTAAACCTCGTTTTTCCGCCATCATTTTTTCTTCTGGTTTTTCATGAGGCGGAGTATAATGTCTTCGTAGCTCTCGCCTTTCTTTCCCAGGT
>CAZEVB010000076.1:0-4551 GCA_964515835.1 uncultured archaeon
GAAGAACCGCTTGTTTCTTCAGACATTGTCGGCAATACACATTCATCAATCTTTGATGCACTGAGCACAGCAGTCATGGAAGGAACCCTACTAAAAGTTCTTTCATGGTATGATAACGAGGCAGGTTACGCAAAGAGAATGGTTGACCTTCTCGCTAAATAGTAATCAGAATAAGGATTCAAAAATTTTTGGGTTAATTGAGGGCTCTCGAAGAAAAGAGAGCTTATCAATATCTTTTACCAACCCATACATTGGCTTGTTTTTCTCCAGACCCAATTCAGGCAACTCTCTTGGCTTGGCAAACTCTATTTTTGGTTCTTCTCTGTAACTATTGTTCTTTGTCCAGCCTTCTTCTGTTTCATAGTAAATCGCGCCATGGTTTTCCTTTATCCGAGAATACTCACTCTCGAAACCGGAGAAAACCCAATTAGACATCACTAAGCATTCTTTACCAGGATTGATTGTTATGTGCCCATAGTTCGGCGGAATTAAGACCTTGTCCCCCGCAGCTGCCTCAAATACAACAAAACGCATGTTGTCCTTGCTTTGTAAAACATAATGTGCTCTCCCATGCAGAACCTCGTAAATCTCAGGATACGAAAGCCCTTTACCTGCTTCGGGGTGGAAATGCCCGAAAGTCTTGTTATACTCTTTACCCCTCATTAAGGAAGGAATAACTGTGAGGTCATACCTCAAACCGCTTTTCTCAATTATTTCTTTGTCTTCTCCCACACAGATTTCCCTGTACATATAATAACATTCTTTTGGTTCACTAACAGAAGGATCCATAAGAACCTGTTTCATTTGTTCGATTGTTCTTACCTCAGGTTCTGTTTGTTTTAAGGATTCCCCGAAAACAAGTTTGTTGCCTTTCAGAGAAATGTCCAGAGAACTTTTTTCTTTTAGTGAAACTGCAGCCATCCGCAATAATTGGCTGCAAAAACCTTTAAAATTAGATTAAGCAGGAATATGACACGCATATGAGTTCATCATACTGAACTATGTTTTTATAGTTTACCTGCCTATTAATATCAAAAAATCTGTGGGTGGTGAGCATGTATTTCAGAATGAATGACTTCGATTTCAATGGCAAAAAAGTTCTGGTTAGAGTGGACATGAATGTTCCTATGGACGATGAAGGGAACATAACCAATGACAAGAGAATAAAACAGTCTGTTCCCACAATAAAGAAACTTCTTGCAGATGGAGCAAAGCAAATAATTCTCATGACTCACATAGGCAGACCAAAAGAAAGAGAAAAAAAACTCAGTACAAAAAATGTTGCCAAATATTTATCAGACATTCTCGGAGAAGAAATAAAGTTTGTTGAGGGTTGGTCAACACAGGACATAGAAGACAAAATAGTTTTCTTAGAGAACCTTCGCTTTAACCCTGCAGAAAAATCAAAGGACGATGAAGAAAAGAATGCTTTCGGGAAACAATTAGCAGGACTTGCAGATTATTATGTGAATGATGCTTTCAGCAATTCCCACAGAGACCATGCTTCCATGTACTCTGTCCCTCAGCTGATTCCAGGGTGTGCAAGCGAACAACTGGAAAAAGAAGTCAGCAGAATCAAAACCTCAATTGACAATCCTGAAAGACCAATGGTTTCAATTATTGCGGGTCTTAAGGCAGACAAGCTCAATGCAGTCAAAAACCTGATTAACAAGGCAGACAAAATCCTTGTTGCAGGTGCACTTGCATTCACACTTCTAAAAGCATTCGGCAAGGAAGTCGGGGCATCAAAGATTGATGACGAGGGACTCAAAGAATTCTCTGGTTTGGTTGAAGAAATAAAGAACTCGGACAAGATCCTGCTGCCTGTTGATGCCGTTGTGGCAAACCGCTTTGAGGCAGATGCGGAAGCAAAAATTGTTTCTGTTGACGAAATACCGAAAGAATGGATGGCTCTCGATATCGGACCAGAGACAATAAAACTGTTCAATGAAGAACTCTCAAAAGCGAAAACCATTGTCTGGAACGGGCCAATCGGCGTTTTTGAATTTGAAAAATTTGCCGAAGGAACAAAAAAGATTGCCGAGCATATTGCTAACCTTGATGCAGTCAAGATTGTCGGCGGTGGTGATTCAGCAGCAGCAGTAGCAGAACTCGGGCTTGAAGATAAGATGACTCTTGTTTCTACTGGCGGCGGAGCTTCACTCAAAATGATTGAAGGCAAAGAACTCAAGGCACTGAAGGCACTTGAGGATAGCTACAGGAAGTTCAAGAATTAATAAGTTATTTGCGCACAGGCAAAGAGGTCTAATAAGACATATAAAGAGTATATTCTTATTGCATAAATGAAGTGCTATTTGGATTCTAATGTTTATATTTCTTCAGCAAGAAAAGAGATTGACCCAAAATTGAATATTCTGTTCCATTATAGTGATTTGTTCTTTGCAAAATGCAGAACAAATAAAGTAACACTCGTGCTTTCCAGACTCTTCTTTGATGAGATTGGAAAAACGATTTCACTTAACAAACAAGATATTCTTCAGTTTATGAACGAGGCCAAAATAAACTATGAAATTGTTGAAGAGATAAAACAATTCAAGAAGGAAGCGCTTAGAATCCAAAATAAAACAGGATTGCACTTGGCAGATTCTTTTCATGCTGCAATTGCATGCAGTTCACAATGCCAACATATAATAACTTGGAATAAAAAGGATTTTGAGAAAACAGAAACTATACTCCCGTGCTTAACACCCGAAGAATTTATAAGTATTTTTTGACAAGTTCGTCCTTTTCCTTTGCTGAGAGTTTTTTCCTTAAGATTATTTTAGATTCCTGTTTATCGAATGCTTGCCTTACTTCCCTCAATTCTTTCTCAAAACCCACTAACTCCGCGAGCTTAGTTCTCGCAGCATCCCTCAAAAACTCGCTCTTTGACTGATAAATGCCCGTCTTTCTTATTACAGCATCAATAGTTTCTGAAAAAGATTCTTCGGCAACAAAACTTATTGTAGTAGTCATATTAATAAGAGAAAACATAATACTTATAATAGTATGCTATTAGCCGGCTATTATAATCATACCTTGATTGCCTTCCTTCTTTTGGCTACATTCTGGTGATAATAATCCAGAACTATGAAGAGCATTATTTCAAATAGCACGAATGCTACTGCCCCTGCAAAGCCAAAGAACTTTCCAACTTGCAGTGGAAGGAAAAAGAATGCTGCTGCTAAAGCTAATCTCAAGTAGTGCTCAATTTTCTTTTGTCTTGTTGACTTGACTCCTTTCTTGAAGAGCATCTTGCTCTTAGTGTAAGCAATCAGTGCCGCAACAAAGCACATTGCCAAGAGCATTAACAGGAGTTCTGGGTGACTAAGGATTTCCTGGCCGACAATTGCCTCCATACCCTGACTGCCAAAGCTCATTGTAACCTCAACAATTCCTGCAGAAATAAAGCTTCCTAAGAGCAGGATAACATTCTTCCTGATTATCTCAAAATCATAAGTTCCTGTGCTGGATGCCCTGAATGAAACTATTCCCCGGTCATCAGTATAATAAAGCTCTTCTCTCCCGTCAGGACCAATTATTTTTATTACCGCGTCTGTAACAGGCGTTCCGTCAGCCCCGAGAACCTGTATCTCCTGAATAGAACCGCTTGAAACTGTTTTCTTGAACTGGATATTTAGTGGCGGAACAGCAAACGAACCATTGAATGTCTCAAAGTTCTCTTTTGAAACCTGTACAGTGTAATCTCCGGGAGAATCCAACAAGAACTCTATTACTCCGCTGTCATCTGTAGTCAGAGTCATTATCTGCCCACGCGGAGTCTGGATAGTTACACTGGCTTCTTCAACTGCTTTGCCTAACCTGTCAAGAATAAGCATTTGTCTTTCATCAACAACCAAGTCAGTGTTGTTATAGTTCATGATGACATTGAAGATATTGTAACCGACCAGGAAACTAACTTGTTCTTCGTTATTATTCTCGTTAAGCTCATCAATATCCTTGTACGCATCCGCAACTATTTTCGCAACATACACTCCGAAATAGTCATCTGAAGGAATGGAGAACTCGACTGCTTCCTGTTGCCCGACAGCCAAACCATTAATCACCTTAGTGTCAATCTGGATGTCTTTAATGTAGAGGCTGACAAAGAATGGTCCTGCTTCTTCAACTCCGCTGTTCTTTACAACAGGATTTATTTTAATATCATCTCCGAAAAGCACGAATGCGGGCACACCCGCATCTCTGATGAAGAGTTCCGGTTTGATGGCATAATCTTCTTCATCCAAAATATCTATGCATTCTATTTGATCAGGAGACACAAGCTTGTACCATCTTACACCTAAGTCTAAAGAGTCAAACTTTTCTTCACTGTCTTTTGCAACTGTCCGGCTATAGAGAGTGAACTCGTTATAAAACGGACCAAAGTGCCTGTGTAATTTCCGGATTGCTGTCATAATCAAGAATCATTTCTTCGCTGTAATCGTTTTCACTAAAACCATATCTCAGATAAGCTTCTGCTATGTCTGCCTCGCTTTCAGGATGCATAGTTATCTCTAATTCGAATGAAGTGTAACCTGAATTAGGCACTGC
>CAZEVB010000077.1:0-3117 GCA_964515835.1 uncultured archaeon
TCTGTTCTTTTTCTTATTTTTGATCCCAATCCAGACATTTCCGCTATTCCTCCGGCATTATCTGCTACTGGGCCATAAGCATCTACTGCCAGAGAAATTCCGAGTGTTGAAAGCATTCCGACAGCTGCGATTGCTATTCCATATAATCCTGCACTCTGGTAAGCAATAAATATTGTGAGTGCAATGATGATTACTGGCAGGGCAGTGCTTTCAAAGCCTGTTGCCAGTCCTTCTATTATGTTTGTTGCGCTTCCTGTCTGTGATGCTTCTGCTATTTTCTTTGTTGGTTTGTGGTAATATGAAGTATAGTACTCGGTAAGAAGACCGATAAGGAGTCCTGCGAATAACCCTGAAACAATTGCAGTGAACACGTTAATCGCGTTGAAGGTTACTCCTGCAACAACCAGTTCTCCAGGGAAAAAATAGTTGCTCAAAAGATAGGTTGCGATAACAACTATTCCAGATGCCAAGAAGAGCCCATTTTTGAGTGCCTTGTGAACCTCTTCCTCGTTTTTTGCTCTTACAAACAAACTTCCTATGATGGATGCTACTATTCCTATTGCGGGAATAATCAGGGGGAAAAGAATTCCTGTTTCCAAGTAATTTGTTCCTGCAAAAAAGACAACAGCAATAGTCATTGCGGCAATAATGCTTCCAACGTAACTTTCGAACAGGTCTGCACCCATTCCTGCTACATCTCCGACATTGTCTCCGACATTATCTGCAATTACTGCAGGGTTTCTTGGATCATCTTCCGGAATTCCTGCTTCTACCTTGCCTACAATGTCTGCTCCGACATCGGCTGCTTTAGTGTAGATTCCTCCGCCGACCCTTGCAAATAATGCGACCGAGCTTGCACCTAGAGCAAATCCTGATACAATTACAACATCCTTAAAAATTATGTATAAGATAACTAGTCCTGCCAGACCGACTGATGTGGCAAACAGGCTTAGAACCATTCCCGATGAAAAAGCAATGTCTAATGCCCTGCTTAAACTGTTTTTTGCAGCTTCAGCAGTCCTGACATTCGCTTTTGTTGCTATGTTCATTCCAATGAATCCTGCTGCAATAGAACACAGTGCTCCAAGAACATATGTTAATGCGGTCAGCGGGTTTATTATGGCAAAGAGTATTATTGCCATTATGACTACAAAGCCAGCCAGGATTGCATATTGTTTCTTGAGGTATGCAAATGATCCTTCTCTGATGTAGCCTGCGATTTCAGACATCTTTTTTGTGCCTTCCGGCTGCTTAATTACAGTTATAACTTTGTATCCAACGAAAATTATTCCAAGAACAGCACATAAAATTATCAGAATTTCAAACAAAAAATCACCCACAATATGTTCTTATGTAATTAGTAATAGAGAAAACAAAAAGTTATTAAACCGTCTTTCCTTTTAGTCTGAGTCCGATAACCGAGCTTTTCTGCTTGTTCATTGCCACTCCGATAATTTGGTCGCATTCTTTTGTTATAATGTCATTATGTGTAACCACAATGAACTGTGTTATCTTTGAGTGATTGAGGATAAGTTTAACGAACTTTGAGGAGTTAGTCAGGTCCAGAGCAGCATCTGCCTCATCAAGAACATAAAATGGCGCTGCCTCATAATCCTGTATAGCGAAAATAAATGCCAGTGCTGTTAGTGTCTTTTCTCCTCCGCTCATGGCATCAATGCTCTTGAGTTTGTCTCCCTTGTACTTTGCGTTTATGAGTAACCCGCCGTCGAATAGCCTTTCAGGGTTACTTAATTGCAGGTTTCCCTGTCCTTCAAAGAACTCGTAATACATTTCAGAGAACTTTTCCGAGATTTTTGTAAAGCACTCCATAAAGACATTTGTTTTTCTGTTTTCAATTTTGCCAATCAGGTCAACTACAGAGTTCTTTTCAGTTTCAAGTTTGTTTGCTTTTTCCGCTACCTCGTTAACCTCTTTTTCTATTTCTTTGAAGTCCTCAAGTGCCTTCATGTTTATTGCACCTAAGCTCTTGATCTCTTTTTCTATTTCAATGAACCTGCTTTTGAGTGCAGTCAGGCTTTTTCCTTCTACAGGTTTAACTTCTTTGTATTCCTCGAACTCCTGTTCTAAGTCAGATAACCTTACTTCATTCTTTGAGAATTCCAGATGTATCTCGTTAATCTTTCTTTCTCCCTGCTCAACCTTGTTTGTTATGGTGTCAATTTTTTCTCCAGTGTTCTTTATTTTTGTGAGGATTCTCTGTCTTTCTTCTTCGAGTAACCTTGATGCAGTTGAATTCTTTTCAAGTTCTGCTTCTTTTTTTCTTAGCTCTTCTTTCATTTTTCCTATAATGCTTTTTCTTTCTTCGATTGTCTTCTCATTGTCAATATGGCTGTCATAATCCCTGCTTATTTCTGAGTTAAGCTCTTTAATGTGGTTCAGGGCATTCTCTATGTTTGACTTCAAAGCAGCATTGTCTTCATTTAGTCTGTTCTTTTCCGTGATAAGTTTGTCATACTGTTCCTGGGTCTCTTTCATTAATAATGCGTTTATTGCTTCTTTTATTTCGTGTACCTGTTCCTGGATATTCATTTTTTCTGTTTCTGCTTTTTTGACCGCTGAATTTGCGGCAGGAACCTCTGTTTCTCTTTTTTCAATTTCTTTTGTGAGCTGTGTTATCCTTTCACCGTACTCTTTTGCCTTTCTTTCTCCTGCCAGTTCAGCCAGATTGTCATTCATTTCTCCTGTTTCTTTTGCAATCTCTTTTGTGACCTGATTCAGTTCAAGGAGCGCTTTCTTTGATTCCTCGTCAACTTTTTCCTTTAGTTTCTCTGTAAGTGTAATGACCTTGTTAAGTTTCTCTAGGAACAGCTCGATCTTTTTCTTTCTTTTAGAAATCCCGAGTCTTTCAGTATTCTCATTCAGTGCCTTTAGCTCGTCCTTGATTATCTGTAATTCTCTTTTTGCTTCCCTGACTTTTGATTCTTTTTCAAAGAGCCCTTTTTTCTCTGCATCCAGTTTTTTGTCTATATCGGAGATAACAACTTCTTTTTCTTTTAGTTTTGCATAACGATTCTCAAAAACTTCTCTTCTTTCCGACTTCTTTAGTTCAAGCGGCTTTAACAGTGCATTAATTTCATTTAATCTTGCCGTGTTTGC
>CAZEVB010000077.1:3217-4541 GCA_964515835.1 uncultured archaeon
TGTCTTGCTGCTTCAACATCTTTCTCGAGTGTCTCTATCCTTTTTTCTTTTGTTTTAACGTCATTCTTAATGACTTTTATTTCCTCTGCAATCACGGTTGCCTTTGTTTTCTTTGCTTCTTCCTGTAGTTCGTTATAACGCAGGGCAGATTCTCTTTCTTTCTCAATCTGTTCAAGGTACTTCTTTCTTTCATTAATCACTATTCTTATATCCGAGATTTTTTTCTCGACCTTATCCAGTTTCTTTAGTGCCTCGCTTTTCTTATCTTCGTATTCCCTTATGCCAGCTATCTCATCAATTATCTCTCGTCTTTGCTTCGGGCTCATGTCAATTATTTTTGTTATGTCTCCCTGTGCAACTATGTTGTGCCCGTCAGCCCTTATCCCAAAACTTCCTAAAAAAGTGTTGACTTCGTTCAGTGAAACTCTCTTGTCGTTTAACCGGTAAATGGATTTTCCGCTTGAATCTATTTTTCTTGCAATCCTTATTTCATGTCCTCCTTTCCTGAAGACTATTTCCACTCTTGCAGATGAGTCTTCTGCATCGTGGTTAATCAGTTCGGATAATCTTGCAACCCTCATTGATTTTAATGAAGTTGCTCCGAGTACGAACATCAATGCATCAAGAACATTGCTTTTCCCGGAACCGTTTGCCCCTACAATTGCAGTGAACCCTTTTGAGAGCGGCAGGTCTGCTTTCCTGAATGACTTGAAGTTCCTGAGAATCAGTTTTTCTGCTCTTAACTTACCTGTTGAGTTTATTTCCGGTAGGCTTACACTGGTTTCGCTTGTTTTTTTGACCGCTGGGTTTTCGTTTTCCATGTGAAGATTCCTCTTAGACCCTTCATCAGATAATGGGGGGATAACTTTAAATCACTCTACCCCAAATAGTAATTTGCCATTGCCAGAACCGAGTATGCTGAGGCTATTGACGAAATAATAATAAATGCGGTCATATACAATACAGGGTCTTCAAATGCAAATACAAAACCAAAGGTAAGCGAAGTTATTACAACCCATACCAAGTTCACTACCACCAACATTGCCAAAGCCCCAAAAAATCTTTTCTGTGACCACAGCCAGGTTTTTGCAATTGCTTCTTTTAACCTGATTTCTTCTGCAGCCATAACTACAGGAACAAAATAAAGTTTTACTGCTAAATAAAATCCAAGCAAAAGCACTAATAATATGAGAAGAATTGCTATAATTTCAAGGCCGCCGATTGAGAATAACAGGTAAGCTATCCATAATATTGCAGAATAAAGTGTCAGAACAATAAGCACAAATACTGCGAGTGCAATTGCATCACTTATTCTTCCGATTGC
>CAZEVB010000078.1:0-4526 GCA_964515835.1 uncultured archaeon
GCTGAAGCCACTAAGGCACCAGGCCCTCAACCTGGCCGAATTGCCACTATCGGACCCCCGCATAAACCGTTAATATGTATTCTTTGAGGAATAATTATTTAAATGATTTACTTTTAGGCAGGATCAATATGTGCTATACAATCAGAGACTTTCTCTATTTGTTCTAATTTGGCTTCAACTGCATGTCCTATTTTATGTGCTTCTTCTAGATTTGTTTTCTTATCAATGCCTATGTGAACCTCTACCTGTATATAGACACCAAGATATTGTGCCTTTACTTCATTCACCTTTACAACGCCTTTTACTCCTGCAGCTGTTTCTTTCATCTTTTTTATGACTTCTTCTTTTGGGCTTTTTCCCATTAGGTAGCCTGTGTTCTCTCTTGCAATATCTACAGCTGATTTTAGTACGTAGATTCCAATGGCTATTGCTGCTATCGGGTCAAATAATGGTTGTCCTAAAGAAGCTAAGTAAATCCCTGTGATTGCAACCGCATCAACAAGTACGTCGTTTCTGCAGTCGATTGCAGATGCTTCAAGGGCAATACTGTTTTCTTGTTTGCTTGTTTTTTTTGCCAAGAACCACATTCCGATTTTTATTACCATCGAGATAAGGAGGATTGCTATTGCGGGCAAGGCAACTAATTCTATTTTTCCAGAAAGAATTTTGTCAATTGCAATTTTTATTACTTCAAAACCGAATATTGCTGTGAGAACCGCAATAACAAATGCTGCCAGCGGCTGTGCCCTGTAATGTCCGAAAGGATGGCATTTGTCTGGTGCTTTTGCTGATTCTTTCACTCCTGCAAAAACAGCTACTGACCCGAAGATATCTACTAAAGAGTTTATTGCATCAGAGAGAAGGGCAACACTCCCAAAGAGAACTGCACCAGTTATTTTTATGGCGAAGAGGAAACTGTTCAGTATAAGGATAATAAGCGATACTTTCTCGGTCTTGTTTCCTAAAACTTGTTTTTTTCCAGCCATTTTTTAAGCTTCCTTGCTGCTTTCGCCCTGTGACTTATTTTGTTCTTTTCTTCTAGTGAGAGTTCGACAACAGCTTTTTTGTAGTTGTCCGGCACAAACATTTTCTCATAAGGCAGACGGTTTGCCTTTGGTTTCCTGAGTTTTGTTAAGAACCTGCCTCTTAGCACTCCTGAGAAAAGGACCTCTTCCTTTGATGCCTTGTAACAAATAACGCTTTTAAAATAACCTTTCTTGTTCTTCGCTGCTTTCACGAGAGTTATCAGGCCGTTTAGTCCGATTCCTTCATAAATTCTCTTTGCAAGGTGGCCTGGAAAGTCATTATATTCGCTAAAGTAGACTCCAGTATCTTCAACAATAACTGGTTTTTTGAGCTTTTTGTATGCCTGTCTTGCTTTATAAACAGCAATATCCTCTATTTTGGCTAAGTCTGGTTCTTCAGGTTGCCCCTTTACCTGCACCAGTTTAACATTTTCCTCCAGGATTTTTGCTATCTCGACATGCTTGTACTTATTGCCTGTTACAAATATGAGTTCCTTTTTCTTCATATAAACCACTACAAATTATCTTTTATTACGTTCCTGATTTTCTCAAGGTCTTCTATCTCTGCTTTCTTTCCGTGCCACGAAAAATTCAGTCCGTCATTTTCCTTCCTCGGGATAATGTGGAAATGAACATGGTTAATTACCTGGCCTGCAGCTTCTCCATTTGACTGGTGGATATTAAAGCCGTCTGCATTTGTTGCTTTTACTGCGGCTGCAGCAATCTTCTGTATTGCTTTCATTAGTGCGTCAAGTTCTTCGCTTGGCACACTTAACATCTTCTCATGATGTGACTTTGGAATAACTAGTGTATGGCCTTCTGCTCCTGGCATGATATCCATGAAAGCAAAAACCTTCTCGTTCTCATAAATTTTTGTTGAAGGAATTTCTCCCTTAATTACCCTGCAAAAAATACAGTTAGTCATTCAATCACCTGTATTAGTTTTAATCAAATCTTTTATTATTCGTTATGCTCTGACCAAAAAATATTTAAGGTTCAGCTTTTTTTATTACGCATTCTATTTGACAGCAGATATAGTCCGCAGATTACTGCGGCAACCACTACTACTATCAGAACTAGGAAAGCTAACAGCATTAAATCAGGAACCAGATAATCAACATCTGGTTCATAACTGTCAAGATTAGTAACCAGTTCTTTTGTGGCCTCATTAAATTCAATTATATTTATTCCTGTATGCCCTTCACTTAAACTGATTTCCTGTGACTTAAAACTAATTGCTTTTATTTCATCAGAAAGCAGATTCGGGTCAGTTCCTTTTGGGGCAGCGTAAATAGTTATTGTTGTATCAAGCTTGTATACCGGGTTTTTTCCTGATACTTCATACATTCGGTCATTGAGGATTTTTCCCTGATAAAAGAAATCATAGTCATAATCCTGTTGATCAATAATCGCAAAACTATAGCTTGGGCTCGGCCCGATGTCCGCACACGCATAAGAAAGAATCAATAATGCTGCTATTACTAACGCAAATCTTTTCATAAGCTTATTACGTTTTCTTCATTTAAATTCTTTTCCATTTATTTAGTTACCATCTTATTCTCTGTGGAAAAACTTAGGAAAATCAGTAAAAAAGAATTAGCTGAATTCTATGTTGGTTTTTGCATCCAAAATCTTGCTTATTCCTTTTTCTAAGGTTTCTTTAGTGTAATCTATTTTGTCTTTGTCTTCTTTCTTTATTACAACAATGTATTCTAACTGCCCCTTGTTGAAGAGCTTGTTTATTCCAAGAATGCTTATATTGCCAATTAGGTCCTGAATCATCTTTTTTTCATCCCTACTTTTCTCAATAACTCTGCATTTCTTGCCTAATTCTTTTCCTAATTCTGAAATAGTTCTGCCGCCTTTACCTATCAGTGAACCGATGTTGCCGGTGCAGGCTAAAACAATTGTTCCGTCTAATTCAATAACACTCTTTAATTCCAAGTCCAAGAAAAAGAATTTCTTGTTTAACTTATCGAGTTTCCTGGAGGCTTCTATTTCAAGCGCGGATATTTTGCCTTCCTCAAAATTTCTTTTGCATGCTTTACAGAGGCTTTCTCTTTTTAAATCTGCAGCGCATATTAATGTTTTCATATTGCCAACTCGCTAAAAAGAATTAATAATTTAAAGAATAAAATGAAAAAATGTGCCGAAACAATAAAGGGCACTATTTAAGCAACGAAATTTCTATTGCCGACACCTTCAGAGGATTTCCCTCTTCGGAGCTGATTTCTTCTGTAGAGATGTTAATGCTGTTTACTTTCAGTTCTTTAATGAACTTGTTCTTAACAATCTCTGCTACATCTACAGCCTTGCTAATTGCTCTTCCCCGTGCTTTCAGCAGTATCTCGCTGTTTCCTTGGTTAACTTGTGTTACTACTGCCAGAACATAAGCCATAGTGCCTTTCTTTCCTATGAAAACAATGTTTTCTCCTGCCATTTAACTACACCTCCGCGCTGTGATTCCTCTGCTAATATAAAGAAAGGAACTATTTTAATGTTATTCTGTTCCTTACTTGAGGTAATCAAGAGTAGACATCAGAATCCCTGGTGTCGTGCCTGGATCATAGTTGAAGTAAATGCTCTTGCCGAATACTAATTTCTTTTCAACTATTCCTGGAAATGGCTTCTGGTAATTGCTTCCCCTGATGTATGCGAGCTCGTTAGCAGTATAGTTCACGTTAAGGACCTCGAAGTCCTTGTAACTATTAGGCTCTTGAGGAACTTCCTCGAAACCCTTCATTATCTCGTGTTTCTCGTCTTCTCTGTAGAGCTTTCCGCTAACATACATTTTGTCTATACAACCAGGAATGCCTTCCTCGTTCTTCTCACAACTAACAGGAATAACATCGTCAAAGGTTTCTTCCCAACCAAGGACATCCGGAGCATATCCTTCTATCTGCCCGTTTGGCAAGACTATTCCGCTCCTAATTCCCGCGTCTTTTACTGTAATAAGCTTTCCGCCGCCTTTCACATAATTAACAATTGCCTGTCCTAAACTCCTTGGAATATAATTAAGACCATCCATGATAATTATGTCATAACCCTCTATCTTCTGATCGGGATTTATTGTCAGATCATAAGCAGGCCGAATCTTGTACTTTACAAGGTCTGCATTAATGTGGAATGTCTCAATGATGTTTGGTGAGATGCTGTTATCAGAGTCACTAATCAAGAGAACGCTGATTTTCTCGCTTGGCTCAATTATTCCTGCAATAATACCAAGAACCGGTGTACTTGTTGTAATAAAATCGAATTTAACTGCCAAAAATAAAGCAATAATAAGGATAAGAATTATAGGTACTAACCCTTCAAGATGATAAGCAAGTTTTGATTTGATTCCAGAAGCAGGATAATAATCTCCTCCTCCGCCTTGTGCCGCAGCGCCACTATCTTCAGGATACACTAGTTTTCACCTCATCCAATTAACTTGTTAATACTAATATATTTCTACGCTTTCATGTTTATATACTTTTTGTTATGCTGTTTTCCCTTTAATTG
>CAZEVB010000079.1:0-2653 GCA_964515835.1 uncultured archaeon
TTCCGCCGGTAATAAGATCTTCTTTTGAATAACCCAGTTCTGCCATTATTTTCATTACTGCAGGCAGTAATTGGTTTTCAATGTAATAATCAGTGCTGTAGTCCCCTTCCTTTACATACTCTTCCAGTTCTGCTTTGTCACTGATGCTTTTTCCGTTCTTGGTTATAATGTAACTCAAGAGTGATCCGACACCGAGTTTTTTTCCTTTTGCAATTGCTTTTTTGGCGGCAGAAACATGTGGTGCGTCTGTCTCATAACTGTTGATTGGTCTTTGTAAGAAAGTCATTATTGTGAGATCTTTTTTCTCTGTTTTTCCTCCCTTTAATAACTTGATTTTCTTTCTGACAATCTCTGCCGCTTTTTCCGCATTACCTTCTTTCAGGACTGCCTCAAGAACTCCTTTTTGGGTGTTCTTGGCTACTCCTGACCAGTCTCGTCTGACATATTCAAACCCGACTATTTTCAGGTTCCCGTTAAAATCAATTAACGCATATTTTTTCTTTGCTGCTCCGCCTTCTTTCTTTGTTACAAATATCCCTCGCTTGAACAATCCCTCGAACTCAAGTTCCATTGCCCCCGGCAATTCAGAATTAACTTTCTCAACAAATTCTTTTACTTCTTTTTTGCCCTGTTTTTTTGGGACAATCAAGAATGCAGAATCTGTATCCCCATATAACGCAATGAAACCATTTTTTTCTGCTTTTGCAAATGTCTCGTTAATGTAATGCCTACTCCACGCAGTTATTGCCCTTGCGCTTTCTCGCGAGTACCACCTGAATCTTGCATAACCAAGAGTGCCGTAAGTGGAGTTCAGGAGAATCTTTAGTGCATGCTGCTGGGCATTCATCATCTTGTAATCCCGACTGTTCTTCTCTGTCTTTTTCATCTGCTTTTTTATTTCAATCCGTTTTTCAAGAACTTCCTCAAGGACTCTTGGTATAAAACCCTTTTTCTCGCGGCAGAACCAATCCTTGTCCGGAGAAAGATTTTCTTTGCATTTTTCATGCCTGCATTTTAGTGTCTCTGGGCTGACATTGTGTGCAATCATGATTGACGGATGCAGGCTCCTGAAATCTAGTACGGCAATGTTTTCATGTAATCCCGGCAGTGGTTCTCTTACATAACCGCCTTTGTAACTCTGCATCATCCTCTGCTTGATTTCCTGTTCTTTTGGCTTGTTTGGAATCAAATAGCCCTCTTTACAGCTTTCTTTCATTAGGGCAGCTTCAACAAGCTGAGAACTCATTGCTCTTGTTGTCTCGTAAAGGTTCCTTCCAGCCAGTCTTGAAATCTCACTGAACAAAGGCAGGAATTCTTCAGCTATCTTGTAAGTTACTTCTGCATCTTCACGGTTATAATCAATGAGCCTTTTGAAATCTTTTCTGCTTGTCCAGATTTCTGCTATTTCTTCTGCCTTTACTTTTTCTTTATGTGCTCCGAAGATTACTTCGTAAACCGTTTCCAAATCAAATTTTAGTGTGCTGACTGCCCCAATTCTTGCCAGAATCCTGACCATTTGGTAAGCATCAACATGCTGCATTCCTTTCAGGCGGACAGCACTCTTAATTGCTTTTTTTCTCGTAATAGGCTTGCTAAACCCGAAGTTCAGGTCAATCTTGTGTTTTTCTGCCCTGTCTTTCAAATATGGAAAATCAAACGAATCCCCGTTATAGCTAACAATAACATCAGGCATCTTTTCTCGTACTTCAACAAGGAACTTTTCTATCATGTCTTTTTCGTCTTTGCAGATTACTGCTGACTTAATGTCTTTTGCTTCTTTCGCGTAACAGAAAACCTTTGAGCCTTCCTTGTCATGATAACCGATAGTAATTATTTCGTCTGTTTTCGCGTCACTGAATTTTCCTTCCCTGCTCATTGTCTCCAAATCAAAGGCGGCAATGCTAAGGTTTTCCTGTTTTCCTTCAACAATCCTTATTTTTTTTATCTGTTCTCCTTCAACAGAAACTTCCACAAGATCCATCGGTGAAAACCCCTTGTCAAGCAGGTAGCGGTGCGAGAAAGGAATATCATACTCCCTTTTTTCCGCAACTCCATCAATCTTTGTTATCTCCTGTCTTGCATTAACAAGCTCTGCAGGGCTCCTGAAGTACACCTTAAGGACATTTTCGGCATTATTTGCTTTTGTTTCTTCAACAGAAATCGCCTTTACTCCTTCTTCACCGAAAACAGCCTCACGGATTTTTTCTTTTGCTTTCCCCAAATCCAAGCAAATAACCGAGAGATACGGCTTAAAATCAGGGTCTTTTAGTTTAATTATTCCTTTTTCGGTTTTCAGATAAACTACTATGACTGCATTATTTTCTTCTGTTTCGTAATCAACATCCAGAACCACGCCTTTTGCTGTTTCAGTCATAGATATCTTTTTAAGTATCATTGCCTATTTAATTTAAGTGGTTCTATGCCTCACGAAAGACACCAGTCATCAAGCGGAGCAAAGCCAAAGAGCAGGGCTGTTGTGGTTCTCTCGAATTTGAGCAAGGATGTCAAGGCGCTTAACTCCAGCATACTTGTTATTTCACAAAAAATCAATTACATTGTGAGGAATGAAAAGATTTTAGGCAGGAATATTCTGGTTGTAAACAAAAAAATAAAGGAAATAGCAGCAGGTAAGACCGGTTCTTCGCTGAATGAC
>CAZEVB010000079.1:2753-4515 GCA_964515835.1 uncultured archaeon
TAAAAAATTAAGAAGTAGATTCACTTATTTTGCTTAATCCTGGTCTTACAAAGACCCTGTAACTTTTCCTGCCTTTTAACTGTACTCCAACATCATTATCCTTAACTATATTAATCCGTGTCTCAATGCTCTGCTTTACATCTTCCTTTGTGTCCACGAAATCAGTTATCTCTAAACAAAATCCGATGCCATAATCATTAAGTTTAGGAATTATCTGTGAAATGTCGTTTGCTAGAATGCTTTCTTCTTTAGTAGCAAGCAGGGAATCTGCACTAGGCCAGATAAGAATACTCTTTAATGAGCTACTGCCTTTTTCAGTGTAATAAGCAAGCATTCCATTGAAAATGTTCTGTACAACCAGTTTTGCTGTTCTTTCATCAGTTCCTTTAAGGTTAAGTACGCTTGCCCTTCCGATTTTTCCTGAACTGCTTTTTGAAATGTCTTCCAGGTTGTTCTTGCCCTCAAATAGTCCCTCGTACATGGAGTCAATAAGCTTCAATATTCTTTGAGTCCTGTAAATCTCATAAATACTCAGGCTTTCATCAGGCTGGATTTTTGATGTTTTCTCTATCAGGTCTTTCAAGCCGGTTGGTTTTTCGTTTTGCATTATCGCGATAATTGATTCTGCGCTCTTGTTGCTGCCGATTCCAAAGGTATTTACAAATCCTTTTGGATTGGTAACAGACAAATCAATTACAAGTTCCTTTCCCAAAGAAAATACTTTAACAGGAAAACCAATTGGCTCTGCACCGACCTTGTACTTCTGGAGTTTTTCTTCATCCTTGGAAGCCTCATGCAAACCAAGGTACTCATTATGCCAGTCTAATATTATCGGGGTGATTCCTGACAACAAACAACTTTCGGCAATAATATGCATCACATGTCTTCTCTCTTCTTTTTTTCCCTCTGTAACAGCAAGCTTTGTGAACAATGCAAGCGGTTCTATTACTCTCTTTTTGTCCTTCGTTAAACCAAGAATTATTTCTCCCTTAGTAAGGCTCTTTGGTATTTCTGAAAGAGTTCCTTCACTAACCGAGAAATGGGAACTCGTGCTTGTTATAGGTATCAGCAAAGGCTGTGAAAAGAATGCTTCCTTTATGTGATCAGGGCACTCCTGTACTTCCTTGAGTGTTAACTCATATGCCTTTGAAACATCCTTAATCATTTCCGATGAAGTCTTCAGTCTTTTAAGGTGAGTATCAACTTCCTTTATGAACTCGTTTTCCTTCCAATCAACATAATTAGGTTTGCTTCCAAGCATAAAGAATCTCATTGTTTCTTTCTCGTCATGCTTAGTCAGCAGAATAACTTCTCTTGGCAGGGTCTCTGTAAAGGTTTCTGTTTCCCCGACAGAATAAAATACTTTATATAACTCAACAATAGCCCCTTTTACTTCGTCCCCTTCTTTCTCAAAAATAAGAATCAGAATCACGCTTTCCGTATTTATGTAAATCTCGACATCCATTTCCTGGAATTTGCCTTCAAACATTCTCTGCCAGGGACCGTCAGAAATCTTAAATAATTCCATTTTACAAAACTCCTATCGCAAATAATATTGTCTGTTCTCTATTTAATGATTAGCCCGATTCCGTACGAGCACTTCGGGGACATGAGGAGTCTCACTATGTTCGACTCCTCAGTAGGCATTTATGCGAAGTAAGTGTCATTCCACGAATGGCATCCAGACGTCAACCGGCTGAACGGTTGGTCAACTGGGCGAGCAGTTGCTGAATAGTTTTTTATACTGGTTTGGCTCTGTATA
>CAZEVB010000080.1:0-4514 GCA_964515835.1 uncultured archaeon
TTACTGAAAGACTGTTATGCTGCAAGAAAAGCAGGAATGAAATGTGTGTTGTGGGAACTGGACAAATATTCCATTAACCTCAGGCGAAATGATAAGAGAGTAAAGGACTTCAAACCTGATGCTGTTGTAAAGAAAGCAGAACAGTTAACAGAAATACTCTGCTGATTAAACAGTCTCTCCGATGTTAGTTGCGATAATCTGAAGATCAACAAGATCCACTGAGCCGTCACCATTAACATCAAAAGAAATATCTTGTTCATGATAGGCTTTCATTAATCTCACTAAATCAAAAACATCGATGATTCCGTCTTCTTTTACATCCAAATTAGAAAAATTTAACCAGATGTTTCCTGCACAACAGTAATATGTTGTTACGCCTGCTGAGATCTTCTCACCTAAAGCGACACCAACACCATCAGGACCTGGGGGGGAAGAGGAACCGCACCTTACCCAGCTCTCATAACTGAAAGCCGCAGTGCACAAGTAATCATAATCTTGCCCATCAGAACGCATGATGTCACCCTCAGAGTAAGTGATTCCGTGGTTTATTCTTTCCCGCCGACCGTCAGTGTCACACTCAATCCAAGAGTCCCCTGACGGCTTATTCCTGCACACTGCATCGAAGTTCACATTGTTTGAGGTACCAAGAGAGTAGGTATTATAGACCTTTCCGCTGGTTGCCGAGTCACACTTTACTCTCTGCTGTTGAGTGCAAAGATAATCATTGGGAATTATCCACTCAATGAAACCTATGCAATCATCATCTGCGCAATCTATCGAACCGTCAAGGTCATCATCCTTACTATTGTTACAAATTTCGTATTCGCAGGCATCATTAAGTTTTTGGGGAGTTCTTGTCGGAGCATCAGCAGTAATAGCGCCTCCGCCTATTGTTAGTTTGTCAAAATTGAGTTCCCTATCCCAACCAACCTCATGACTGATTTTTGTGTGATAAAAATAAAGCCAACCAGTATCCTCCAAGTCTTTGACAAAGTCGCCGTTACCAGGACCAAAAACTGCTTTGTCCATGTTCCTGCTTATGATAGGATTTTCCGTTGCCTTTGCCCACGGACCAAGAGGGTTTTGTGCTGTTGCATAACCCAAAGCATATTCTTTTTTGTCTGCTGACTGACCAGAGTACATCAAATAATAAACACCATCAATCTTGCGGATGTCTGCTCCCTCATTAATATTATATTCCCAAGAAGAAACATCAGGATCAAGAATTAATGTTGGCTGGCCGATAGCACTCCTGAAATCGGAAGCGAGCCGGATAATGTAAGTTCTTATTGCCCAAAAAGGCACAATCGAAAGTGATTCAACTCGCGGATAAAGCAGGTACGGTGTCCCGTCATCATCAATGAACATTGAGCCTTCGATTTCGTCCACAGATGTTTCTTGGGGAATTATCGGTGCGGCAATATTAATAAATGGTCCTTCGGGAGAACTCGAATAAGCAATAGCAACTTTGTGTTTAGCTCCATCTACAGTAGGACCTTCTGCAGAGTAAGTCATGTAAAATAATCCTCCCCGATAATTCATGTTGCCTCCCCAGAATAAGCGGGTGCCCCACGGATTGGAATCTGTTTGTGGATTATAAGCAAAACCCCTGTACTCCCAGCTCCTTAAATCCTGTGACCTCCAAACAGGAATGCCAAGGTCAGAATTAGTTGCTTTTGTCCCGTAAACATAATAGTAACCATTGTGCTTGAAAACCGAAGTATCTGCAATGTCAATGTGAGTTGGATTCTGGTAATGATTTCCAAGACCACCACATGAAGAATATTCTATTGGCGGTTCTACACTATCCCAAACCTCAAAATAATCAGCATAAGCATTCAAAGGAAGTATTTCTGGAGCAATAACTTCAGAAGTCAGAACATAAAATGGACTTAATGCATCGCTGGTGAAATCAAAGTTATGGGTGCTCATTCCACGAAGTTCTCCGTCAACATAAATTGCAATCTCGTTAGAAGAGTTGTCCCAGGTTATAACTATTTCATAATACTTTTCTTCAAACAATTGACCAACATAAAACTCTTCTAAGTCAGCATATAAAGTAACTATCTCTCCCGGACTAGCCCAGTTCCCCATTGCAAACGAAAGCTGGTAATCAGGATATCCTTCCTGTACTTGCGCAAAATAAGCCAAAGAAATTCCCTGAGTTGCTCCAATAGACCTGAAAATCATTCTTTGGGAGGAATCTTCTTTCACCCAGCCAGAGGGTTTTATCCTGAACTTTATTGTTCCCTGTTGCTTGCTTATTACAGAAGGCGCATCATAACCTAATTGTGCATCCTGACCAACAAACAAGGATCCTCCAGAGAGAGTCAATGCCCCTGTTTGAGTAGAAGGACTAATTCCGCTGCAAACCAGACCACTGTCAAAAGTGCACTCAAAGACTTTTGCAGAAAAGCAATAACCCGCTAAAAACAAAACCAAGCAAACGAAGATTGTCTTCCTCATCAGAAATAGAACATACTTTAGGAATATAAAAGTTGTTAATAATTAAAGCATGCCTTTTGCGCCTTTCTTTGCTTTCCTCAAGCACTTCTTGTGCCAGTACTGCCCTAACCACTTTTTCTCTGTTTCCGGTTGCCCGCAAAGAGCACAAGGTTCATCATGCTTTGTATCTGACATTATAACCCCACTATGATTGTTAATAAAAAAAGTAATAGCCTTAGCATATTTATTATCGATTACAACTAATAATCATATTCTGCTATTTATAAGCATAATCACCATTGGATACTATAAGCGATGATGAGGTTATCCTAAATGAGTTTTTTCAAACCAGCGATATTGAAGGATTCAATTGAAATAAAAGCAACGCCTGAAAAAATTTGGGAGTTCTTCGCGAACCTTGAAAAGAATTACAAGGCCTGGCATCCCGAAGACCATGTTTTGTTCAAGTGGACTAAAGGAAAGCCGATGGAAACTGGTTCTGAATGGTATGGTGAAGAATGTTTGCAAGGGGAGTTGATGAAAGGCAAAGGCACAATTGGAGAGGTTGTTCCAAATAGAAAAATTGTATTCAAAAATGCTTTCCCTTTATCGATAGTTTCACCTGGATTTGAATGGCGAATCGAACCCAAAGGACCAAACTCTGTTTTTACTGCGGTGAGTTATATAAATGCTGAAAGAATTATGCGTAAATTAATGCCTATCTTTCACCATCATGACCACAAAGATATGGATACTTTAATTGTGGTTGGCAAAAAACACGTGAAGGAAGAGGGCGAAAACCTCAAAAAGATTTTAGAAAAGAAAAACAACTAATTTTAAGGGATTAACACCATACGACAAATAAGACAAAATTCTTTAAATTTTGTGCTCACAGCATCTTAATATGGAACTTGGAAAAACACTTTATGTAACCAACAGAAAAGCATGGCGTTTATGGCTGGCAAAACACCACAAGACCGAAAAAGAAATCTGGTTCGTTTACTACAAAAAACACACAGCCAAACCAAGAATCTCTTACAATGACGCTGTTGACGAAGCATTATGCTTTGGCTGGATTGACAGCACAATAAAAAAAGTTGACGAAGAAAGAACAGCCCAACGTTTTACTCCGCGCAGGGAAAACAGTCAATGGTCAGAAATGAACAAAGAACGCGCAAGACGGCTAATCAAAGCAGGCAAGATGACCAAAGCGGGGCAGGTAAAAATTAAAGACAACCTCGATGAGAAGTTTGTCGTTCCAGAAGACATTCTAAAAGAGCTAAAACAAGACAGCCTTGTTTGGAATAATTTCGCCAACTTTCCCTTATCCTACAAGCGAATCAGAATTGGATATCTTGATGATTCAAGAAAGCGCCCTGAAGAATTCAAAAAGCGACTAATTTACTTTATTAAAATGACGAGGCAAAACAAACAATTTGGAATGGTAAGGTAAAGACCATTAATTTAAAATCATTAAACCTCTACACATTTCTTTAGGCAATAAAGGGTTATACAGTTTTGGCTCATAGCCCCACTGAGGTTCGAACTCAGGTCACAGGATTCAAAGTCCTGTATGCTTGGCCACTACACTATGGGGCTGTTAATAATAAAGAAGCTTAGGAAAGGTTTTAAAAGATTAGAATTCAGCGTTCTATCTCAAAATTTCTTCTTATGGTTCTAAGAACCCTTCTGAAAATAGGTTCTGCTGGTTCGTGCCTTGTTAGGACTATTTTTTGGGATTCTTTAGAAACCCTTAATCCTTCATCCAGGTCTCTGCCGAGAACAACTACAACATCCTGCTGAAGTTCAACATTCTTTTCTTTTGCAAAGTACCCGCCCCCGCTTTCTGTCTTAATTCCTTGGATGCCCTTTTTACGCAGCCACTCACTGAAATAATCCGCAAGCGCAGGAGACCGTACTGCCCCCATTTCGCACAAAAAGAGTACTCTAACTTCATGTTTCTTTATTTTGTTTATTTTGGGTCTGCACCTAATAATTCTTCGTCTTTTGGGCATCATACTATAAATAATATGGACAACAGCAATATTATATAATTTGCTTTTACTATC
>CAZEVB010000081.1:0-2539 GCA_964515835.1 uncultured archaeon
GTTGTATCAAGATCCAGGACTTGATTGTTCTTGAAAACAATTTTTCTTGTTGTGAATGAGTCAATCGGGATTTCTTGTTTAATGTATAACTGCAGAAATGAATCACAGGTTGCTAATTCGTTTGGGTTGCCGTAGCTTTCTGTGAAACTGCAGTAGGTTGTTGCATAGTCTTTGAGGTGTTTGTCTTTCACCGAGAAATTTAGGTCGACTGCGGGAGTATTTAGTTGTTCGGCGTTAACTCCCTGAAGCGCAATGAAGTCGCCTCTGCTTAATACAGGAAGCATGCTGTAAGAGAAAACTATTGCCCCAGGAACATCTGTTGATAGCAAAAAACCCGCAATAGAATAAATTGCAATTGCGAAGAATGCCGCAAAAAAAAGGTTTACTGCAAATTCTATTGTCGAATTTTTATAGGGATTAATCTTAGGCATCACATACAAGTCAACGTACGTGAATGGGTCTAACCACCTGAGTTTCTTTCTTATTGTTCGCAGGGATTCTTTAAGAGACACAACTGCACCTTTAGATAGTACTGAATAAGGAATTATATGACTAATGCTTTTTAAGCATCACTTGAGTTTCTTCATTTTCTCAGAGAACTGTTTAAGGTCCTTTTCTATCTTTTCGCAGGCACCCTCAATTGCTTTTACAGGGCTCTTGCTTCCGCTTGTTTTTACTATAAACCTTGCTTTGTCAGCCATTGGATGATCAAGAGTGTAAGAAACAAACTCCACTCCGGATTCATTCTCAATTCTGTTCTTCAGGAGATTTGGCAGGGTATGCCTTTCCCCAAGCAAATAGAATTCAAGCGTATTTTTGTCTTTTGTTATTAGTTCGAGTTCCATTAAAACACCTCTTAATCAGAATATTCCTTAGAAATTTTTCTTGTCTGCGAAGAACCGCATTTTCTGCATTTTAATTCATTCCCTGATTTTGACAACGGAGCCCTACATCTGATACAATAAGCTTTTATAACCCCAAAATCTGGTTTCTTTGTGTCAAGAACAATGCGGTAAGGAGTTACTTCAACAACTTCTGCCTTAATTAGGTCTCCCAATCTGAACATGTCGTCAACTGATTCAACGTACTGGTCAGCAATGTTGAATACAGGTATCTGTGCAGCTGGCTGTATAATTGCCTTTTCATCTTTTCCTTTGTATGCCTCTCGTATCTTCACAAAAGCAGATTTCTCGTTTACTTTTTCAATGATTCCTATGACAGTTGAACCGCAGTCAAGAGGTTCTATGTCTCTGGAACATTTATCCACATTGAATTGTCTCGAAGACATGTCTGCATTTTTCAGGCCAACCACAGTTGAGAATAATTTGCCGTTTGAATCAAACGCGTTCTTTCCTGCAACAAATTCTTCTTCAGTAGCCAGAAAGCTACCTGGCACAACTTTATCCTTAGTTTCTTTCATAAATCTCACCATCTAATTAATTAAAATCAGAATAATAAATTAGCAGTGGAAAGGTATTTAAAAATGTGCTATTCGTTATAATCGAACCGCTACTATTAATAGGTCGTTTGACTGACTTTTAATTAGCATGGTTTTAGAGGCCCTAGAAAATCCTGAGACAATAAAAAAGAGTTTTATACTTATACTTATCAGCGCATTTGTCGTGTGCTCGGTGAGTATCTTTGTAGCATACAATTTTTCTCCGGAAAGTTCCGGAATACTTTCAATTGCATTTATAACAATAGCAATGATGCCTTTCGTGCACTCTCTTTTTGTGAAAGAAGAAGAGAAAGAACTGAAGAAACCGGGAATGGCGCCTGCTTTTCTCCTTAGACATTCTTCCCTGCTAAAGTTTTATTCATGGTTTTTTATTGGTCTGGTAATGAGTTATTCTTTCTGGTTTGTTGTTTTGCCGGAGGATATTTCCGATGAATGCAAGACAGGGTTTAATACACTCGACTGCAGGATTCCTGCAAAAGAACTTGTTTTTAGGGATCAGTTGAAACAGTTTTCTGCTATTACTGGTCAGGTTTCAAAGCCGCAGGGAGGGGTAGCGTGGGATGAATGCAAGAACCCTGAAACAAGAAACTTTGATGACTGCACAGGATTTATTTTCAATAATAATTCGTTTGTACTTGGATTAGCTGTTTTGTTTTCGTTTGCTTATGGTGCGGGAGCACTAATGCTGATTGGCTGGCAGGCGTCGGTTGTAGGCGTTTTCATAGGCAAAGAAATCCTTGACAATAGTGTCATGTACGGGGTAGCTCTGGCATTCGGTTATCTGCCCCACGGCATTTTTGAGATACCTGCTTATTTCATGGGAGCAATTGCAGGCGGAATCATCTCAGTTGCTATTTCAAGGAGAAAATACAGGAGCCACGAATTCGAGATAATTGCCAAAGATGTATTGGCAATAATGCTGATTGCATATATCCTGTTGTTCATTGGCGCTGCAGTTGAAAGCTGGCTAATACTGCAGTATGCTTATGTGTAGCCTGAAACTGAAAGATAAAAAAAGACTCGAATAATTAGTTATTCTTATTTTTTTGGCTTCTTCTTTGGTTTAGTTTCTTTTTCTTC
>CAZEVB010000081.1:2639-4499 GCA_964515835.1 uncultured archaeon
ACAAAAACAGACATTATGACTAGCAGAACAAGTACAACGAAAACGATTTGTTTCATTTGTTGGGTATTCATGCTGGCACCAAAACTAATATTTACTCAAAGTTAACTATATATATAGTGGATTAATAATATAAATAACTTCTCTGTACCTTGTGATGCTATGATTAAAGAATTTAACAATATCCTGATAATATGCGCAGACCGCGATAATGACTTAGGCAAAAAAGCATCTATTGCTGGTCCTATTGTTGGTAGGAAAGCTAATCTTAATGCTGCCGCTAAACTCGCTTTAAAGGATCCTGAGGATTCTGATGTAAACAGTATTTTTGCGGCAGTAAAAAAGTATGACGAGTTAAAGAAACAGTACAGCAAAGTAGAGGTAGTTACTCTTACAGGCACATCTAAGTTGGGGTTCGAGTCTGACAAAAAAATTAACCAGCAGCTGGATTCCGTTCTAGAGAAGTTTAAAGCAGAGGGACTTGTTTTTGTTACTGATGGGGCAGAGGATGACCAGATACTTCCTATTCTGCAAAGCAGGGCACCAATAATCTCCAAGCAGACAGTTGTTGTAAAACAGGCTAGTCAGGTTGAAAGCACTTTCTATACTATAAAAGAAGTATTAAAGGATCCTGGAATAGCAAGAATCGTTTTTTTGATTCCTGGAATAGTTATCCTGCTATGGGGTTTCTTATACTTAATAAACTTTGAGAGATTCTTTTACCAGGCAATGTCTCTTGTTGTTGGAAGTTATCTGATCTTAAAAGGAACAGGAATAGAAGAAGCAATTGCGGCTAATGTGCGAAGCACTGCAAACGCATTCTCTTTGCAGAGAGTCAGTTTCCCGTTCTACTTATTATCGGGAATAATTATTGTGCTTTGGGGTTATTCTTTGTTCGCTACACTAACCAGTCCAGTGTTTGTGAATGCGATAGACCAAATCATTTCTGCAGTTAGTGTAACAATAAACTTCATGGTGCTGGCAGTAATTGGCTTTACAATCGGAAAAGCAATTGACTGCATACAACTCAAGAAAGCAATTCTGCTGAAGAACTATTTTATTTACGGTTCTGCAATCATTGTTCTCTGGTATTTGCTTGACGCAGGAATAAAAGTTCTTGCAGCAGAACCATATGCTGACCTGCCCTGGTTCTTGGGGAACGTGTTAATCGCTTTCGCTGCAGCTATTCTGGCTTACAAACTATCAGAAATAATTGATATGCGAAAAAGAGCAACCAAACTGTTGATCGCTCTTCCTGTTTACAACAAGGACGGAAAAATCATTGGTTTGGTTGAAAACATTGACAAGGCAAACAAAATCGTAAAGTACAAGGACTACAAGAATAACTCGATAGTCAATGTGAAAGAAGGAAACTTTGTAATGAAAAAAAGCAGGTTAGTGCTTTTCAACTAACTCAATTACTTTAATATCTTTCTTAAGCTGGAAGTAATCTTCTTTTTCTTTGCAGAATCAACACATGCATGCTCAATGACATCGCAAAGATTAGTTGCAGGGATAATCTTTATCTTTGAAAGATTGTTCTTTGAGAGAACAATGTCAAGCACATTGGCTTTAGGAACAATCACTTCCTTCATTCCTGCCCCGATAGCAGCCTCTACTTTTGCACTTACTCCGCCGATCGGAAGCACTTCACCTTTAACACTTAGACTGCCAGTCATTGCAATATTTTGTTTTATCGGAATTCCTTCAATAGAACTAATTACTGCAGTAGCAACACTAACAGAAGCAGAATCTCCTTCAACCCCGCTGTAAGACTGCAGGAACTGTATGTGAATATCATGTTTGGAAATGTCCTTGCCTGAAACATTCTTTATGATAGCGGAAACATTCTGCACTGCTTCC
>CAZEVB010000082.1:0-4401 GCA_964515835.1 uncultured archaeon
TGGCAGAACTGGGTTATTCAAAAGAAGATCTTATTACCGGCGGAAAGCAGGCAAAATTGTTTTCTTTTGGATAAGGAATAGTTAACGGAAAACCATATATATCACTTAAAATTATATATGAACAGAAAGATAAAAAAAAGAGTCAGGTGATTGTTTGCTGGAAGATTACGACTTAAAGAAAATCGGGATAACTGCAGTTATTCTCGGAGTAATTTTAGGATTAATTGGTTGTCTCGTTATATTTGGTTTGCCAAGTGGAGATGTTGTAACTCCTACAAACGGAAACAGCAATGATAATGGTAACGATAACGGAGATAACGGAAATGCTGATGACGGAAATCCTCCACCTGTTAATGCATGTGATTCATGTGCTTCGGGAGAATTATGCTGTAATGACACCTGCAAAGTTCCAAGCTGCTCAGATAATAGCGATTGTGAAGAAGAACAAACCTGCGAGAACGCAGGAACCTGCAATGCAATGTGCAAGGAAATTGAATTAGATACAAACTTTGTTCCGACTGATGGAAACAATACAAGTAGTCTTCCACCAAACCCGGATGACCCTGCAAATGATGTGGTTGATGGAACAGGTGACACTGCAGAACCAGGGGAAGTTGCCGGAGAACAGGAGTAAAGGTGAGGAAAAATGACTGGAATGAAAAAAACTCTTTTGGCAGTAACAATAATTGCTTTCTTTTTATTAATTTCAAATACTGTTAGTGCTTATGATTATGTTATATGCGACTCGGCAAGCACAGCAGGAACAACCCTTACCTGTAATTTCACTGCAAACAGAGGAACCAGCACAGGAATTACCCAGGCACAAATTGACGGGTTCTGGACATCTATTCCTGGTTCAATAACCCATGTAATCTGGAGAGTCAGCAATGCCCAGATTGATATGGCAGCACAGCATATTTACTTCAGGAAAAACATGGCAACCCCGACTTGGGACATAGTGATTGACAGAACCAGTGGTTATTCATTCTTTAGGAATTATTACTCAGGATTCACAATGGATTTCACGAGTGATGTGCGTAACATAACTATTGATGGTCACGGAAGCGATAGAGCATATTTGCAAGGCTACAATCAATCTGGAAGAAAAGTAAACATAGACATTTCAGGAGAACTGCTTGTACAGGGAGATTCACGAATAATTAATCCGGAAACAGTTAAAGCAAACATGATTACAGTTAAAAGCGGGGGAAGAATAAATGAAGACAACAGAGACATTAGTTTACAGACTATACGCCTGAGAGTCGAAGATACAACTAACAATAACTGGACAATATTATGCGCAGGAAACGGAAACATATTAACAAACAAAATAGAAATACAGGGAAGGTATGCAAGATTTTGCGGCAGCGGATCAAGAAACTTAACAGTAAATGTCCTTGCAGGAAACAGTTATGACGGTTCAATTGAAATTAATAGCCCGAATCATGAAGAAAATACAATATACAATTTTGGCAACATTACTGCACAGCATTTTCGAATGAATGGGGGCAGAATGATAAACATAAGTGGAAACCTTACTGTCCAAGGAGACATGACATTGAACGACGCAGACCTTCATTATCTCAACCGAGATAACAGAGGAGCAGGCATAATTGTAGGAAATAACTTGCATTCAACTAACTCCGATATACATTTTAATAACTGGGGAAATGTTACAGTAAACGGAACAAGCAATGAAGCACTCACAATCATTGGAAAAAGATCTTCTTATGCGCTTTATCGTCCGGCAGGAATAACAGTGCCAAACGGCGGAATAAAAGTAGATAACGGAAGTGGCGGAGCAGGTACAAGGCTCACTGCAGTAATCTGGGGCCAGAGAGGAAGAATTCTTGCAAAGGGAGACATTTACATTAGAGGAGTCGAATGGGACGGTTCAGACACAACAGGGATAACAGAAGTAACTTCGCAAACAGGAAGAATTTATGTGTATAATTCTTACTTAAGGTCAGTGCAGGGACCAATAACTGCAGCAACAGACATAAGACTAAAGAATAGCGGCAGGACAGATCGCATTCTTGGGGATAATGCATACATTTCACTTCGTGCAACAGACATTGACATTGATGATGCGAGAATATATGACGTCACGCATAGTGCAATAAACAGTCCTTTTACAGGAGCAGGAACTATTATTGCAACAAATTCAATTAACATAAAGAATAGTACTTTCCCTGACAGCCACAACAGAGACATGTATGAAATGAGGGCAAATTACCTTACCCTAGATAACACCCTAATTTTTGTAATCCGTGGAGGAAAACTTGAGGGAACTACCTCATTAACAATGCAGAACAGTGCAGAAATACAGTACATGGGAGATAATGGAGTAACAGCAAGCCCTATCCTAGCAGGAAACTTTACAATGAGCGGAGGCTCAAAAATAAACAGCGCTAATGCTGGAGGACACATGGTTGGAAACATAACCGCAAATGTACTTGACATGAGCGGAGACTCAAGGATACATGTGCTTGCAGGGGATATAACCCTAAATAATTACCTGAAAATGACTGATTCACAGATAAGATTCTATGATAATATAGGCACGAAATGGGAACAGAAAACAATAAAAATAGGGACAGGAGATAAAAGTGCTAACAGTGGAAAAGCAATCTACATTAGCGGGGGACAAACCTATGATAGTCAGAACGGAACCTCAATAGCCACTTACCAGTCACACCTAAATATTATGAATGAAGACTGGGAATCAGATATAGAAATGAATAACACGTTAATCAACGCTGCAGTAAGTCAATGGAAAGACCTGATAATAACAAGCTGTAAATTTACTGGAAGTGCTGCAACACAAAGATCAAGCAGTTTCACTTTAATCACAAAAGAAGCTGCAGATCAGTCAGAGATATCTAAACACTCTTCATGTGGAAGCAACTGTACACCGACTCACAGCCCGCACACCTGTGCTTCGGGAGCAACAGGAACCTGTACAATGTCAGCTAACCCGATTACGCATGACTCAACTGCATTCACATCGAATATAACTGTTAATTTCCAGAATCTGCCGAGCGGAACAACAACTGTTGACATTGGCTGTGGTAACGGGACATCGCAAACAGCAGGAATAATCAGCAGTTCAGCAACAGCAACCTGTTCTTATGCAGAGAATACGAGCACTTTCAAGATCTATACTCCAACAGCAACTGCTACTGGAGTCGCACCATGCTCAACAAGCATCAGCCACGACGGCACTGGAGGCCCTGGGAGTCCTGGATCGCCAATAGCAACAAAAGTTTTCATTAATGCATTCATAGTTGATGATACTAGCGGAGTGCCTATAAGAGGAACAATAACTGCCGCGGTTGCAGCCACTACACCCGAAATTGGTTGTAACATAGCTAGCCAGTCATTTGGAAATGTTACTCCTGGTTTGATTGAAGCGGAAATATCAGGGTGTGAATTAATACCTGGTTCAAGTCACGTTATCTCAATCATAATACATGATAACGCTACAGGAAATGATGAAACAACCCAGGTAATTTTCACAGCATAAATAGTTACAAGGGCAATAAGGAGATATGCATGATGAAAAAGATATTCACTGTTTTTTTGCTCTTCTTTCTTATTGCTGCATCTTTTGGTTATGCTGAACCATACAAATGGGAAACAACAGGAGCTTTCAGTTATTACTTGTGTATAAGCAGTTCAACTAACAACAAGTACTCGGGGCATAACTTCGAAATGGATATTGATGTTACAACAGAGGCAACAGGAGATCCTGCAGTGCCAACAGACTGCCTGACCGAATTATATGCTTGTTATGATAAAGGAGAATGCGGTCCAGGTGCATTAACACAGGATGTGGAAATGAAAACTATTTCTGTCGGAAACCTTGACTTAAAATTTTATGACAGCGTTACTGTTGAAGGAACTGCAAAGAACCACAATAGCAATCCAGTAAGTAGCCTGACAATGACAATAACTGTCGGAAAAGACATGGAAATGACTCCGCTAGGAAGCTGTACAAAACAAATCAGCAACATTCCGAGTTCAGGAGAAGGAACCGCAAGCTGTGTTTTTGGTCCAGGACAGGAAGTAGACATAATTTTTAGCGAAGTCGGAACTTATTATGCAATAGCAACAATATCAAATGTAACCCCTACAGAACTGAATGAAAACCTGACTAATGACACAAAAAAAGTGTTCTTTACAGTAATAGAAAGCGGTGACGACGTATCTATTCCTGATATAAATCTTGCTTTGATTGCAATTATCTCAGTTGTGGTTCTCATGTTTGCGAGAAGAAAGGAATAACTATTTATTTGTTTTTCATGCGAATAATAACGGTGAGAAAATGGAAAAAGAGATTAAGAACAACTATCTGGAAGCAGGAAGAATAAACAAGAAAGTGCTTGAGTACGCGAGACG